>DATAYX010000286.1:0-8837 GCA_036272355.1 Acidimicrobiales bacterium | reverse complement strand
CCGCGTACGTCCCGACCGGAGCGGTGAGCCGGTACGAGAAGCCGAAGGCGACCGTCGACCCCGACGAGTCCAAGTCGTGGATCAAGCGCGCCGCGCCGATCGTCATGTCGCACAAGAAGCAGTGGTTCGCGGCGCTCTTCTTCGCGTTCGCCGGCCTCATGATCCAGGTGTGGATCCCGCTGCTGTTGCAGAACGGCATCGGCGACGCGCTCGTCAACAACACGGCGGGGCTGCGGACCTACGTCATCCTGATCGCCGTTCTCGGCGTGTTCACCGGGGTGTTCGGCTACATCTCGCGATCGAACCTCTTCAAGGTGGCGTACTCGATCGAGTTCGACCTGCGCAACCTGCTCTACGAGCACTTCTCTCGCATGTCGTTCCCCTTCTACGACCGCGTGCAGTCGGGACAGCTGATCTCGCGAGCGAACTCGGACATCCGCTCGGTGCAGATGTACCTGACGTTCGCCCCGATGATCCTCGTCCAGTGCTCGCTCGCCATCGTCGCGTTCTGCTTCATGCTCTCCATCAGCGTGCCGCTGGCTTTCGTGGCCATGGTCTCCATGCCGTTCATCTACGTCGTGGGCATTCGCATGCGGCGCAAGCTCTTCCCGGTGTCGTGGATCATCCAGGCGCGCCTCGCCGAGGTGGCCACGGTGGTCGACGAGAACGTCAACGGCGTGCGCGTGGTCCGCTCCTTCGCCGCCGAGCAGCAGCAGCTCCGCGAGCTCGGCACGGCGGCCGACCGTGTGCAGTGGGCCTACATCAAGGACGCCGACCTGCGGGCGCGCTTCACGCCGCTGGTGCAGAACCTGTCGCAGGTGGGACTCGCCTTGGTCCTGCTCGTGGGCGGCTGGATGATCATCCACGACCACCTGCCGGTGCAGTCCATCATCTCGTTCAACCTGTGGCTGGTCATGATGCAGGCGCCGTTCATGATGCTCGGGATGCTCATCATGATGGGCCAGCGTGCTTCTGCCTCGGCCGCCCGCATCTACGAGATCCTCGACGAGAAGCCGACGATCGTCGACCGGCCGGGCGCGGTCGAGTTGGTGGAGAGCGCGGGGGACGTCGTCTTCGACGACGTGACGTTCGCCTATGCCGAGGACAGCCTGCTCTCGAAGTCCGAGGAGGAAGACGGGGCCGGGCGGCGCGACGTGCTGCGCCATCTCAACCTGCATCTCCGGCCAGGGGAGACCGTCGCCATGGTCGGACGCACCGGCAGCGGCAAGTCGTCGTTGGCCCGGCTGCTCCCCCGCTTCTACGACGTGACCGGCGGCGCCCTGCGCGTCGACGGCCACGACGTACGCGACCTGACGCTCACAAGCCTGCGAGCGAACATCGGCATGGTCCTCGACGAGCCGTTCCTCTTCTCCGTCTCGATCCGGGACAACATCGCCTACGGGCGGCCCGACGCGACGATCGACGAGATCGAGGCGGCGGCTGAGGCCGCCGGCGCCGCCGGCTTCGTCGGCCGGCTGCCCGAGGGATACGACACGGTGGTGGGCGAACGCGGGTACACGCTGTCGGGCGGCCAGCGCCAGCGCATCGCGATCGCGCGGGCCCTGCTCGTGAACCCGCCCATCCTGATCCTCGACGACGCCACGAGCGCCATCGACGTCAAGGTCGAGCAGGGCATCCACGGCGCCCTGCGGGTCCTGATGGAGGGTCGCACCACGCTGATCATCGCCCACCGCCTCTCCACCATCAGCCTGGCCGACCGGGTCATCCTGCTCGACAGCGGCCAGATCGTCGCCGACGGCACGCACGCCGAGCTGCTCGCCACCGCGCCGCTGTACGCCGAGGTGCTGGCGCAGGCGGCCAGCGAGGAGGAAGAGGCGGCAGAAGCGGCGGCAGGCCGCGAGGACCTCGGGCTGGAAGGCGACGAGGAGCTGCTCGCGCCCGAGGGGGGTGTCCTCTGATGTTCGGCGGTGGTGGCGGCATGGTCGGCGGCCCCATGGGCGGCGGAGGGCCGCCGGGCGCGCCCCAGGCGGGCCTGCCGTTCGGCGGCATCCCGTACGAGCTGCAGGAGGGCGTCGACCTTCTCCTGAAGGAGGAGCCCGACCGCGGCGAGTCGGACGCCGTCTTCACCCAGCTCCCCGCACCGAGCGAGAAGAAGCGGCTCTCCCTCTCCACCCTGCTCATGGAGTACCCCGGCATGGTGACCGCGGCGGCGGTGCTCGTGGGGACCATCGCCATCGCCACCCAGATCGGCCCGAGTCTGGTCTCCTACGCGATCAACCACGGCCTGACGGGCCCGTCCCGCCAGAATCCCACCGCGCACTACGACTTCGGCGTCGTCGTGGCCATGGCGATCCTCTACCTGGTGACGATCGTGGTCTCGGCCGCGGCCCAGTGGGGCCAGGCGCGGGTGACGGGCCGGCTCGCCTCATGGGTGATGAACGACCTCCGCATCAAGGTGTTCCGCCAACTGCAGCGGCTCTCGCTCGACTTCTTCACCGAGGAGAAGGCCGGTGTCCTGATGAGCCGGATGACGAGCGACATCGAGAACCTGCAGCAACTGCTGCAGGACGGGTTGGCGCAGTTCGCCATCCAGGGCCTGACGATGGTCGTGATCACCGTGTTCTTGTTCTTGACGAACGCGGAGCTGGCGGCGATCACGGTGCTCGGAGTCCTCCCGATCCTCATCGTGATGTCCATCTGGTTCCGCCGGGCGTCCGAGCGTGGCTACGACAAGGTGCGCGACGGCATCGCGCTCGTGCTGGCCGACCTCTCCGAGAGCTTGCAGGGCGTGCGCATCGTCACCGCTCACAACCGCCAGCGCTACAACATCGAGACCCACCGAGACGTCGTCGGCTCCTACCGGGATGCCAACAACTACACGGGTCGGATCGCAAGCATCTACGGGCCGGGTTCGCAGGCACTCAGCGTGTTCGGCCAGGTGCTCATCCTCGGCTTCGGCGGGTACATGTTCCTGCACGGCGAGATCAACCTCGGCGCGCTCACCGCGTTCTTCCTGTACGTCAACCGGTTCTTCGCGCCGATCCAGCTCCTCACGCAGCAGTACAACACGTTCCAACAGGGCCGGGCCTCAGTCTTCAAATTGCGCGACCTGCTCGAGACCGAGCCGTCGGTCAAGGAAGCACCCGACGCCCCGGAGTTGCCCCCGATCCGGGGCGAGATCCGCTTCGACCACGTGTCGTTCGGCTACAACCCGGCCGTCCCGGTGCTCCACGACGTCGATCTGACGATTTCGCCCGGGGAGACGGTGGCGTTCGTCGGGGCGACGGGCGCCGGCAAGTCGACCATGGCGAAGCTGGTGACGCGCTTCTACGACCCCACCGACGGCCGGGTGCTGATCGACGGACACGACCTGACGCGGGTGACACTCGGGTCACTGCGTTCCCAGCTGGGCGTCGTGCCCCAGGAGCCCTTCCTCTTCGCGGGAACGATACGGGACAACATCTCGTTCGCCCGTCCCGGCGCGCCGGACGACGAGGTATGGAACGCCGTGCACCAGGTCGGCTTGGACGAGCTCGTGCACCGGCTGCCCTACGGCCTCGACACGCCGGTCCACGAGCGCGGCCAATCGCTCTCCTCGGGCGAGCGCCAGCTCATCGCGCTGGGCCGTGCCTTCATGGCCGAGCCGCGCGTGCTCGTCCTCGACGAGGCGACGTCGAACCTCGACCTCAAGTCGGAGACGCTGGTCGAGACAGCGCTCGACGTGTTGCTCGAGGGACGGACCGCGGTGCTCATCGCACACCGGCTCTCGACCGCCATGCGGGCGGACCGCATCGTGGTCGTGGGCGACGGCCGTCTGCTCGAGGTCGGCTCCCACGCCGAGCTGGTCGCACTCGGCGGGCACTACGCCGAGATGTACGCGACCTGGATCTCGCAGTCGCACGCGGCCTGATCCCGACCGCGCTCTCGGCATCGCACGTGCAAATTGTCGTCGTCACGCGCGATGCCAAAGCGGCCTGAGGATGGGCCGTTCGGGCTCCTCGATTTCCTTCGTCGCGTCGCGCGACGGATAATGGGCGACGTGGGAACGGGGAACGAAACCCACGACGCTGCCGTGTTCGTACCCGCGCCCAATGCACTGGCGTGGCTGAAAGAGCGGGCGAGCCAGCACCGTCGCCAGGAAACGGTGGCCTCGGGCACGGCCATGCCGGTCGTCGACACGGAAGGGCTGGGGCTCTTCGGTGTCGTGCTGCGCGGCTCCCTCGACTCGATCATCCTCAACGACCGCGATTCCGAGTGGATCCTCGAGGTCAGCGATTCCTTCGAAGCCCTGACCGGCTACGGGCGGAACGAGCTCATCGGTCGCACCTCGCTCGAGTTGGATCTGGTCGAGCCCGACGCTGTGCGCACCCGGTCGTCGGCGCGGGCGCACGCAGGGATCGAGGGGACATACGAGGCGCGGCTGCGGAAGAAGGACGGGAGCCGCCTGTGGGTGGAGTACTCCCAGCAGATCATCGGCGACCAGTACGTGCTGACGATCCTGCGCGACACGTCGGACCGCAAACGCCTGGAGGAGGACCTGCGGGCGCTGGCCGACTTCGACGAGCTGACCGGCATCTACAACCGACGGCGCTTCCAGGAGGAGGTCGAGAAGCATCTGACCGCCTCCCGGCGCTTCGGCGACCCGTTGACCCTGATGCTGCTCGACGTCGACGGCTTCAAACAGGTCAACGACACCTATGGGCACCACACCGGCGACAAGGCCCTGCAGGTGTTGGCCGGCGCGCTGCGGGGCGCGGTCCGAGAGACCGACCTGGTCGGCCGGCTCGGCGGCGACGAATTCGTGGCCCTCCTCGCGCGCGCCGACGACAGCGGCGTCGACCGCGTCATCAGTGCATTCCGCCGTGCCCTCCAGGTCGAGGACGAGGCGTCGGGGGCCTCCTTCCGCATCGAGGTGACCATCGGCACCGCCCGCTCGCAGGCGGGCGACACCTGTGACACCCTGATGCGACGGGCGGACCGGGCGATGTACGCGGAGAAGAACAAGAAGTACGCCTGAGCGAGCCCGGCCACAGGCTGAGGCTCAGGGCAATTTCGTGTCGTGGTGCCCGGCGGCCACCTGCCGGTCCTCGTCGGTGAGCTCGTCCTCCCGGTCAGCCTTTACGAGCGACAGCCGAACGCACGTCTCGGTATGGCAGAAGGTGGCGAAGACGCCGATCTAGCTGTCGCGCACTTCGATGATCGCGACCGAATTGCCGTCGGGGTCACGGAAGGTCGCCTTGCGCGCCGCAGGACCGGGCTGCTCGATGATCGCGGGCTCGATTCCCCTGGATGCCAGGTCTTCGAGGGCGGCGTCGAGGTCGGGGACCGATACCGCGGCCAGCGCGTGGCCGGCGTGTGCGGGGTCGACCACCACGTAGAGCCAGGCCGCGTCGGCGACCTGCCACATCACCTCGTTCTCGTTCACCACCACGTCCGGCGGCGTCCCGAAGAGGCGCTCGAAGAAGTCCTGGCCACGTGGCAGGTCGGAGACCGGAATGCCCGTGAAGGCGACTTCGATCTTCACGCAGGGCGACGCTACCGCCAATCCCCAGCCGGTCTTGCGCCCGTGCCAGCTCACGCCAACGACAGTGCCGACAAGCTGTACCTCCACGTGGGGTGAGGGCTCGGAGGCGCCCGGCGCCTTACTCCTTCCCCGGGCCTCTGATATCACCGCAGGGTCAGCTGACGCGGCTCCAGGACCTGAGCGTGGCGCGGTACCGCGGGTCCCAGCCGTCGTATGTCTCGCGCAGACGGGAGCCCGGCCAACCCGGCGGCTCCAGCTGCACCGGGAGCAACGGATCGGCTTGCAGGTGCCGGAGCACGGCGGCCGAGAGCTCGAACCCGGGCGCCAACGCCTCAGGCCCGTCGGGTGCAAGGGCATCGAGCGCGGCCACGAGCTCGCTGGCGTGCCGGGCCCACTCGGTGAGGTCCCACAACCGGCCGGCGAGGAGATCCGCGTCGCGCGGGACAGCCGTCATGAGTTCGACGTCCGCCTTCAGGGAGTCGGGCAGCGAGACGACGACGTTGGCCGGCCGCATCCACACTCCCTCCCTCAGTTCGGCCAACCGGGCATACGAGAGGCCGCGGCGCCGGGCGCCGCGAACCTCCGCGGTGCTGCCGGTGGTCGTCACGACGGCGAGCCACCACGAGCCGTCGTAGTCGGTCGTGATGCCGGCCCGGCTCGCCGACTGTCGCGCCTGGCGTGCCGCCAGGTGACCGGCCAGCCGGTAGTGCCCGGCGCCGTCCGACGTGGCCTCACCGGCCGCCAGCATGCGGCTGAGGGCCACCCGGGCGCCGTTCTCGCTGATGCCGAAGAGGCCGGTGAGGCGCACCAGCTGGGCCACGGGGAGCTCAGGGGGGTCCATGCCCAGGAGGGCGCTGGCCATGACCGAGCGGGCGGTGAGGGGACGCCCGGCAGCCGGCGTGTCAGGGGAACTATTACGAAGTTGCATCAGTTGACCGAATACCGTAATATACGACCCATGGTGAGCACCATGGTGCCTTCCGTGGCCGACCGGCCCGAGGTCCTGCCGAGCGAGCGGCTGCTGACGAACGGCATGGCCATCCCGGCGCTGCGCGGTGACCTGCGGCGCATCCCCAACGTGCGCAATGCCATTTCCGTCTTCATGGCGTGGTTCTGGGTGGCCCTCATCATCGGCGGCGCCGTCTGGCTCGGTCAGTGGTGGAGCTACCTGCTCGCGTTCGTGCTCATGGGCCCGATGTACGCCCGCTTCGCCATCTTGATGCACGAGTCGGCGCACAAGCTGCTCTTCACCAACAAGCGGTGGAACGACTTCATCGGCAAATGGGTGGTGGCCTACCCGGTCTTCACGCCGGTGCAGCTGTACCGGCGCGTCCACTTCGCGCACCACAAGGACGAGTTCGGGCCCGACGAGCCGGACATCGCGTTCTACCGGCCGTATCCCTGCACGCGGCGTGCGCTGTACCGCCGCCTGTTCCGCGACGCGGTCGGCATCAGCGGCTGGAAGAACTTCGTGCCGCTGGTGAAGAACACGGCTCGCAAGGGTCCGTTCCGCCCCATCGGGTTGTCGATATTCGCCGTGCAGATCGCCCTGTGGGCGGCCATGTGGGCGGCGACCGGTCGCTGGTGGATCTATCCGCTCTTGTGGTTCATCCCGTGGATGACCGAGTGGCGCGTCATCAACCGCCTCCGCTCCATCGCGGAGCACGGCGGCATGGAGCGCAGCCCGGACCGGAGGGCGACGACGCATCACGTGCGGCAGTCGTGGCTGGCGAGGTTCTGGATCGTGCCCTACAACACCGGCTGGCACCTGGCCCACCACGTCGACATGGGCGTGCCGTGGCGGAACCTGCCGGCCTTCCACGCTGAGCTCCAACGCGCCGGGTACGTGACCAACGCCATCACCTACCCGAGCTACTTCCAGCTGTGGAAGGCGCTCTCGAGCGCCGATGAGGCAACCGAGGTGAAGGCACTCGCCTAAAACGGGGTAGGGCTTAGGGATGAGGCGGCGACGAAATGCGTCCTCCCCTGCATCCACGACCTCCACTCTGATGCCGGTGCTGTTCGTGGGGCACGGGAACCCGATGAATGCCCTGGGGAGCAACCGCTTCACCGACGCGTGGGAAGGCATGGCCGAAGCGCTGCCGGAGCCACCCCGGGCGGTCCTGTGCGTCTCCGCCCACTGGTACACGAACGCCACGGCGGTCACCGCCATGGCCGAGCCCCGGACGATTCACGACTTCATGGGCTTTCCGGACGAGCTCTTCGCCGTGGAGTACCCGTGCCCCGGCTCGCCCGACCTCGCGGCAGAGGTGACCGAGGTCGTAAAACCCCGCTGGGTCGGACTGGACACCGACTGGGGCATCGACCACGGCGCCTGGTCCGTGCTCACGCACATGTACCCGAAGGCAGACATACCGGTCGTGCAGCTGGCGATCAACTCGCTCGAGCCGCTCGACTCGCACCTGGAACTCGCCCGGCGGCTGGCACCGCTGCGGGCGCAGGGCGTGCTGATCCTTGCGAGCGGCAACGTGGTCCACAACCTGCGCCTGATGGACTGGGGACGGCCCGATCGCGCCTTCGACTGGGCGGCGCGCTTCGACGAGGCAGCACGGGCCATGGTGCTGGACGCGCCGAACGACGTCGTGAAGCTGACGCGGCATGCCGACTACCAGCGCGCGGTGCCCACGCCCGACCACTTCATCCCGTTCGTGTATTTCGCCGGACTCGCCGCGGCCGCGGGCACGCGGCCGGAGGTCGTGGTCGATGGGTACGCCTACGGCTCGCTGTCGATGACCTGCTACCGCGCCGCTTAGTCCGGTTGGCCGAGGATCAGCGGCGCGTCCCATCCTCGGTGGAGGGGCCTACGTTCGCGTCGAGCCATCCGAAGAGCGGCTTGGTGGCGCGCAGGGCATCGACGATGCGCCTCTTGGCCCCCGCGGTGGAGAGCCAGGCGGCAGGTTCCCACGAGCGCGACGCAACAAGGCCTTTCATGCGGAGCAGCCCGATGCGCGGGTGATCCTTGGGGTATCCCTTCGGCGCGGTCTTCAGCTCTTCGAAGGCGTGGACGTTGAGGCCGGATTTCGTGACGGTGGCAACGACCTTCTCGAGGTTCTTGCCGGACCTGTCGGATGCAACCGCCTCGCGGAAGCGGGCGAGCTGGTCAGGCATCATGTGGTACATCCCGCCCCCGGCGAAGAGCCCGTCGGCCGACACCTGCACGTAGGCCGCCCCGATGGTCGCCGCAATCGCCGTTTTGTACGGCGACTTGTCCCGGGAGAATCGCGTGTCGCGATAGGGGCGGAAGAGCTTGGGCTCGCCGAACTCGGCCGTGAGCTCGGCCAGAAGCGCGTCCATGGGCGCCTTGACGTCGCGCTCGTAGACCTCCTTGTGG
>DATAYX010000285.1:0-22237 GCA_036272355.1 Acidimicrobiales bacterium | reverse complement strand
CGCCCGAAGTACGCCTGTGCTTCGCGGGCTGCCGACTCCATGGCTTCGGCCGCCTCGGCGGACGAGCCGACGACCTTCATGCCGCGCCCGCCACCGCCGTAGGCGGCCTTGATGGCCACCGGCCACCCGTGCTCTTCGCCGAAGGCCAGCACTTCGTCGGGGGAGGTCAAGGGCTCGGAGCGACCGGGGACCCCTTCGACGCCCGCCTTCTCGGCGGCCAGGCGCGAGCTGATCTTGTCGCCCATCACCTCGATCGCCTCGGGCGGCGGACCGATGAAGGTGACGCCGCGCTCGGTGATGGCGCGGGCGAAGTCCGTGTTCTCCGAGAAGAAGCCGTACCCGGGGTGGACCCCGTCGGCGCCGCTCTGCTCGATCGCCTTCAAGATGGCGTCGGTGTTCAGGTAGCTGTCTGCCGCCGTCTCGCCACCGAGCGCGAACGCCTCGTCGGCCATGCGCACGTGGAGCGCGTCACGGTCGAGGTTCGAGTACACGGCGACGGTGCCGATGCCCATCTCGCGGCACGTCCGGATGACCCGGACGGCGATTTCGCCACGGTTGGCAATGAGGATCTTGTCGAGCACGCTGGGTTTTTCCTCCGGAGAACGGGTCCCTCACAATTGCACGCGCCGTATGGTGTGTGCCATGTGGGCCGGCGCGTGGGAGATCCGCCGCTTCCCCGAGATCGACTCGACCAACACCTACGTCTTGGACCAGGCACGGCAGGGCGCCGCCGAGGGCCTGGTGGCCGTGGCCGAGCACCAGACGGCCGGACGGGGGCGCCTCGACCGGCGCTGGGAGTCCCCGCCCGGGTCCAACCTGTTGGCGTCGGTCCTCCTGCGCCCGGGGTGCGCGCCCGACGACCTCCACCTCTGCTCCGGAGCGGTGGCCCTGGCCGCAGCCGACGCCTGCGCCGAGGTGGCCGGCGTCGAGCCGGTCCTCAAGTGGCCGAACGACCTGTTGGTGGGCGGTTCCAAGCTGGCGGGGGTCCTGGCAGAAGCGGATTTCGACGGGACCCGGTTGCGGGGCGTGGTGGTGGGGATCGGCCTCAACGTGGCGTGGCCGGGCCCGGCCGAGTCGGGTGGCACCTGCCTGGACGCCGCCGGCGGTACCGCGCAGCCGGTGAGCAAGGGCGTCCTCCTCGACGCGCTGCTCGAGGCGCTGGCCCGGCGGCGCCCGCTCCTCGACGACGAGGCAGGGCGGGGCACCCTGGCCGACGAGGTACGGCGCCGTTGCGCGACGCTCGGCCAGCGGGTCCGGGTGACGATGCCGAACGAGGAGCTGACCGGAGCCGCTTCGGCCATCGACGACGCCGGGCACTTGGTGGTCGAGACGGCAGGGGGCCGACGGCTGGTGAGCGCCGGCGACGTCATCCACCTGCGACCGGAGTGAGGGAGAGGTCCCGGTCAGAGACCTGCCGGGCCAGAAAGGGGTTTCTGGGGCTGGGCTAGCATGACTGGCACTATGCGCCTTCTCGTCACGGGAGGTGCCGGTTTCATCGGGTCGAATTTCGCCCGCTACTGGGTCGAGCAGCACCCAGAAGACCATGTCGTCGCCTACGACGTGCTCACCTATGCCGGCAACCGACCCAACCTGTCCGACATCGAGGACCGGATCGTGTTCGTCCAGGGGGACATCTGCGACCCGGCGGTCGCGGAGAAGACGCTGCGGGGCGAGGAGATCGACACGATCGTCCACTTCGCCGCCGAGTCGCACAACTCGCTCGCCGTGCTGAACCCCGGCCTGTTCTTCCGCACCAACGTGCTCGGGACCCAGACAATGCTCGAGGCGGCCCGCCAGGCCGGCGTCGACCGGTTCCACCACGTCTCGACCTGCGAGGTATACGGGGACCTGCCGCTCGACACCGACGAGGCGTTCACCGAGGATTCGCCGTACCGGCCGCGCACGCCGTACAACGCATCGAAGGCGGGGGCTGACCACGCCGTGCGCGCCTACGCCGAAACGTACGAGCTGCCGATCACGATCACCAACTGCGCCAACAACTACGGGCCGTACCAGTTCCCGGAGAAGCTCATCCCGCACTTCTGCGCCTTGGCACTCGACGACAAGCCGCTCACGCTCTATGCGAGCACGGAGAACCGCCGCGAGTGGCTCCACGTGATCGACCACTGCACCGCGATCGACGCCGTCCTGGCGCGGGGCAAGGTCGGCGAGACCTACCACGTGGGCAGCGGCGTAGAGGCTTCCATCATGGAGGTGGCCGACCGGATCTTGGCGGCTCTCGGCAAGCCCGAGTCGCTCAAGACGATCGTGCCGGACCGCCCCGGCCACGACCGCCGTTACGTGCTCGACAACTCGAAGCTGCGGCGGGAGCTGGGCTGGGCCCCCTCGGTCGAGTGGGAACAGGGCCTGGAGGACACGGTGGCGTGGTACGCCGCGCACCGCGACTGGTGGGAGCCGCTCATGGCCCGTGCACCCGTCGCCGAAGGAGCCTGGGGCACCGGAGCCGGCTGAGGGGCGGAGGGGTGCGGATCCTGATCACCGGGGCATACGGGCAGCTCGGCCGGGACCTGGCCGACGCCCTGGCCGGGCGCGTCCCCGACGGCGGGGTGCGCTGTGCGCTGCTCGGCCCCGAAGGCCCCCGGGTGGGGCTCCGGCACGAGGTGCTCGGGACCGACATCGACACCATGCCGGTCGACGACCGTGACGCAGTGCAGCACACCTTCGCGTCGTTCCGCCCCGAGCTGGTGCTCCACGGTGGGGCGTTTACCGCGGTCGACCTGTGCGAGACCGAGGTCGACGCCGCCTACTCGGTGAACGCCGTCGGCACGCGTCATGTCGCCGAAGCGGCTGCGCTGGTCGGGGCGCACATGGTCTATGTCTCGACCGACTACGTCTTCGACGGGACGGGTACGCGGCCGTACCGCGAGTCGGACGCCCCGTGCCCGACGTCGGTCTACGGCATGTCGAAGCTGGCGGGGGAGCGCGAGTGCAGGCCCGGCTCGACCATCGTGCGGACGTCGTGGCTGTGCGGTGCACACGGCAAGAACATCGTGCGCACCGTGTTGCGCCTGGCGTCCGGCGAGGGCGACCTGAAGTTCGTCGACGACCAGCACGGGTCCCCCACGTTCACGGCGGATCTGGCGCCCGCGGTGGTCACGCTGGGCCTCGACCGGCGACCGGGTATCTTCCACGTGACCAACAGCGGGGTCACCACCTGGTGGGCCTTCGCCCGGGCCATCCTGGCGGCAGCCGGCGCCGACCCGGAGCGGGTCAAGCCGATTCACACCACTGACCGGGACGACCCGGCGCCGCGCCCGGCCTACTCGGTGCTCGACAACATGGCCCTGCGGCTGAGCGGGCTGCCGGCGCTGCCCGACTGGGAGGACGCGCTCTCCCGTCTCGTTCTCGTCCTGCGCGCCCAGGAAGACCATGAGGAGGTATCGGCATGAGTAGCCCCAGCTCCCGCGACACGCGTCGGGCCCGCTGCTCGGTCGCCGTGATCGGCGCCGGGTACGTGGGACTGCCCACCGCAGCCACGCTGGCGCACTTCGGCCACCGGGTCGTGCTGGCGGAACGAGAGCCGAACCGACTGGCCGCACTGCGTTCGGGCCGCATGCCCATCGTAGAGGGGGGGCTGGACGACCTCGTGGCGGAGGGTGTCGCCGCGGGGAACCTGCGTTTCGTGGAGTCCGCCGTCGATGCGGTCGGGGGTGCCGAGTTCGTCTTCCTCTGCGTGCCGACCCCCCAGAGCGCTGACGGGTCGGCCGACCTCTCCTACGTCGAGGCGGCGGCCAAGGAGGTGGGGTCGCACCTGGAGTCCGGGACGATCGTGGTCAACAAGTCGACGGTGCCCGTGGGCTCCGCCACCATGGTGGAGCAGGTCATCGGCCGTGCCGACGTCAGCGTCGTCTCCAACCCCGAGTTCCTCCGAGAGGGCACGGCAGTGCACGACAGCTTGAACCCGGACCGGATCGTGGTCGGGGCGGACGACCCGCACGCGGCGGCGAAGGTCGGCGAGCTCTTCGGGTCGACCGGCGCGCCGCTGATCGTCACCGATACGACGACGTCGGAGACGATCAAGTACGCGTCGAACGCGTTCCTGGCCACCAAGCTCAGCTTCGTCAACGCGCTCGCAGGATTGTGCGAAGCGGTGGGCGCCGACGCCCGAGACGTCCTGCTCGGCCTCGGCTACGACAAGCGCATCGGGTTCGAATTCCTGCGGCCGGGCCCCGGCTGGGGCGGTTCCTGCCTGCCGAAGGACACCCGGGCCCTGCTACACACCGCGCAGGAGGCTGGGTACGACTTCTCGTTGCTCGATGGTGCCATCGCGTCGAACGACGAGCAACTGGAGCGGGTGGTGTCCAAGGTCGTCACTGCGTGCGGTGGCTCGCTCGACGGGGTCGCAGTCGCGGTGTGGGGGCTCACCTTCAAGGCAAACACCGACGACCGGCGCGACTCACCGAGCCTCGAGGTGAGCCATCGTCTTGTTGGGCTCGGCGCGGCCGTCCAGGCCTTTGACCCCACGGTCGATGCGCACGCGGACGGCGACGCCGCCCGCGACGGGAGCGGCCCGGAAGACCTGCGCGGCCTGCAGCTGTGTGGGGACCCCTATGACGCGGCTACAGGGGCACGGGTGCTCGTCGTCCTGACCGAGTGGGACGAGTTCCGCTGGCTGGACTTCTCCCGGGTCCTGGCCGTGATGGCCGAACCCAACATCGTCGACGCCCGCAATTTGTTGGACCCGGCTGCCGTCCGTCGCATGGGCTTCTCCTACACCGGGATCGGGCGCCGATGAGCCGCGTGGTCGTGGCCGGCGGTGCCGGCTTCCTCGGCTCGCACCTCTGCGATCGGCTCATCGAGCGGGGGGACGACGTGGTGTGCCTCGACGACCTGTCGACGGGGTCGAAGGAGAACGTGGCGCACCTGCTCGAGGACGACCGCTTCCACCTGATCGTCACGAACGTGAGCGAAAAGGTGGACCTCGGCGACAACGACCCGGTCGACGCCGTGTGCCATCTCGCCTCGCCGGCTTCGCCTCCGGCGTACCTGGCCCGACCCTTCGACACACTGGCCGTGGGCAGCGAGGGCACGCGTCGTCTGGCCGAGCTTGCCCGGGCCCACGACGCCCGGTTCCTGTTGGCGAGCACCAGCGAGGTCTACGGCGATCCCGAAGTGCACCCCCAGATCGAGTCCTACCGGGGCAACGTCGACCCCACCGGCCCGCGCAGCGTCTACGACGAAGCGAAGCGCTTCGCCGAGAGCCTGACGATGGCCATGCAACGCACCCACGGGTTGAACGTGGGCATCGTGCGCATTTTCAACACCTACGGGCCCCGACTGTCCCCGGGTGACGGGCGCGTCGTCTCGAACTTCATCACCCAGGCGCTTCGCGGCGACCCGCTGACCGTCTACGGCGACGGGAGCCAGACCCGCAGCCTGTGCTTCGTCGACGACGAGATCGGCGGCCTGGTCGCGCTACTCGATTCGTCGCTGACGGGGCCGGTCAACATCGGGAACCCCGACGAGCGGACCATGCTCGAGCTGGCGGAATTCGTGCTCGAGGCCACCGGGTCGTCGTCCGATCTCACGTTCGAGCCATTGCCACAGGACGATCCGACGCGGCGCTGTCCCGACATCACGCTGGCTCGCGCGGCCTTGGGTTGGGAGCCCTCGACGGATCTTGCCGAAGGAATCAAGCGCACGATCGAGTACTTCGCGCGAGACGCGAAGCAGGAGGAGACATGACGGACGCCGATGCAGAGCTGACCGAATTACCGGAGCCGCGGATCTACCGCTCGCTGACCGTGATCGTGCCCGTGTACAACGAGCGCACCACGGTGGCCGAGGTCATCCGGCGCATGCGGGCGGTCGACCTGCCCGTGGTCCTCAACGTCATCGCCGTGGACGACGGGTCGAGCGACGGCTCCGACAAGGTGTTGGGGGCACTGGAGGACTCCACGGTACGTGTACTGCGCCACCACAAGAATCAGGGCAAGGGGGCTGCGATCCGGACCGGGTTGGCCGAAGCGCAGGGTGACCTGGTCCTCATCCAGGATGCCGATCTCGAGTACGACCCAAACGACTGGCCGAAGTTGCTCGATCCGGTCCTGCGCGGCAAGGCACGGGTCGTGTACGGCAGCCGTTTCACCGGCGAGCGCAAGAACATGCTGCCCCTGCACTGGATGGGCAACCGGTTGTTGTCACTTGTGACCAACGTGTTGTACAGATCCACACTCTCGGACATGGAGACCTGTTACAAACTGTTCGATTCCCAGGTGTTGGAGGGCTTGACGATCGTCTCGAACCGCTTCGACTTCGAGCCGGAGATCACCGCCAAGGTCCTGCGACGCGGCCACCGGATCTACGAGGTCCCGATCTCGTATGCCGGTCGCGAGCACGATGAGGGCAAGAAGATCACCTGGCGCGACGGCTTCGGGGCGCTGCGGGCGCTGATCAAG
This sequence comes from Acidimicrobiales bacterium, assembly GCA_036272355.1. GTDB lineage: Bacteria > Actinomycetota > Acidimicrobiia > Acidimicrobiales > RAAP-2 > Bog-473. Next base: position 15,818 of record DATAYX010000285.1, on the reverse strand, counting down.
TTCCGCTTCACCAAGCAGTACTGATCCGCTGGTGTCCGGAGCGATTGCCGCCGTCGTCGTCGACCACGACGCCGGGCCGCTGCTCGAGGGTGCCGTGCGTTCCATCCTCGCCGACGGCGCCGACGCCGTCGTCGTGGTGGAGAACGGCGCCCCTGGGAGCACCGAGGCCGCGTTGGCGGGTCTGCTCGACGAGCCGTCGCTGTCGCAGTCGCTGTCGCAGGTGCAGGTGGTGCGCCCTGGCCGCAACGTCGGATACGGAGGCGGCGTGAACCGCGGCCTGGCCGCGCTCGCCGCAGAGCCGTCGGCGCCGGAGTGGGTGCTCGTGTCGAACGCCGACCTGGAGGTGCATCCCGGTGCACTGGATGCGCTACGGGCGGTCCTCGAAGCACACCCCGCCTGGGCGATCGTGGGCCCCCGGGTCTTGACGGACACGGGCGACGCGTACCCCTCCGTGCGGGCCTTCCCCTCCTTCACGGACGCGGCAGGCCACGCGCTGCTGGCGCAGTTCAAGCCGGACAATCCCTTCACCAAGCGCTACAACCCGGGCGCCCCGGAAGGAGACGCGATCACCGCGGCCGACTGGGTCTCGGGATCGTGCTTCATGGCGCGCCGTGATGCGCTCGAGGAGCTCGGTGGCTTCGACGAGGCCTACTTCATGTACCTCGAGGACACGGACCTGTGCTGGCGGGCGCATCACGCCGGCTGGGGCGTGGGCTTCGCCGGCACCGCCGCGGTCACCCACGTCCAGGGGGTGAGCACGGCCCGCCATCCCTACCGCATGATGGTGGCGCACCACCGGTCCGCGCTCCGCTTCACCGTCCGCACAACCACCGGTTGGCGCCGCCTGGCGCTCCCGCTCGCCGTGCTCGTCCTCGGGGTCCGCATGGCGATGGCGACGGCGCGCATCGCTCTGGCGAGGTAAGGCGTTGTCGGCGCGCCGGTGGCGGCCCAGCAGCGGCGGCGCCCGGCTCGCCGGTGCGGCGGCGGGTCTGCTCTTGGGTGTCGCGCTGGCCGCGTGTGGCGGTGGTGGCGGTGGCCCGGCCTCGGCTGCACGCGTCCACGTCGAGCCCGAGGTGACGTTCGCGCTGCCACCGGCGGCCGACGGCTGCGCGGCGGCCACTCCGTTGCCCGGTGGCGGCAGCCGGGTGCCGATCGAGGTCAGTACGGTCGCAGGGCAGGTGGCCGAGCTGGTCAACGTGTGCATCGGGAGCCAGGGCCCGTTCCCGTTCGTGCTCGACTCGGGCGCCGGGCAATCGACCATCGACGCCCGTCTGGCCCGCCGCCTCCACCTGCCTTCGGCCGGCCGGCCGACTGCGTTCGCGGGCGTGGACTGCACGGGGACGGCCCGACCTGTCTCGGTGGGGCAGTGGTCGGTCGAGGGTGTGAACCTGGCGCCGCAGGAACTGACCTCGGCGACATTGCCGCAGATCGGGGGGAAGGAAGAGCCGGTGGGGCTTCTCGGCTCCGACGTGCTGGCGCGCTTCGGCGCCGTGCGCATCGACTTTGCGGCGGGCGCGCTCCTGTTGCCGGGGCAGCAGGGGGATCCGCTCTCGAGCGAGTCTTCGTACACGGGCCCGACCGGGCCGCCACCGGCGCCCGTGCTGACCCAAGGCGGCGGCACCACGGTGCCCGTGACGGTGACGCCCCTTCCCGGCGACGTCTCCCTGAGTGTGCGCGTCCGATTCGGGGGCGGCCCTCGCCGGAGCTTCGTCGTCGACACGGGATCGTCCCAGAGCGTCGTGTCGACGTCGGTGGCCCGGGCCGAGTCGCTCCGGCGAACCAACCTGGCCCAGCGCCAGGCGACCGTTTGCTCGGTCATCACGGTCCCGCTCGTGCACAGCGGGCCGTGGTCGGTCCTCGGGCAGTCCCTGTACCCACAATTGGTGGGGGACACGTCGTTCGGGTCGATCGCGTTGGGCGGCACGCAGGGTTTGTTGGGCTCCGACCAGCTGAAGAAGTACGGGTGGGTGGTGTTGGACTACAGCGGCGGGCGGCTGATCCTGGGTTGAGCGGGCGCCTCCGTTATCCCCGCGGGTTCGCCTATGGCGATTACTGCGCAAACGGCAAGAAATGCGCAGGACGGATTGCGCATTTCGCCAGAATCGGGCAGGGATCGCCGTAGGTGGTCGCCTCCGTGCCGAGGGATGTCCGCGTCGACGTCGGGACCGCACGACGGCGTTCACACCGAGGCGGCCCCGTCCTGCTCGACCCCACAGACGAGCGGCCAGACCTCCACGACGCCGTGGGCGACGGCACAGGGCGTCCCCGCCACTCGCTCCACCGCCTCTTCGAGGCTTGCGGCGTCAAGCAAGGCGAACCCGGCGAGGGGAAGGTCGGTGCGCATGTAGGCGCCCTCCGCCGTGCTGAGCGCCGTGCCCTCGGGGTTCCGGACCTGGGTCGGCGTCCCGAGGGCCGCGATCACCGCGCCGTGCGAGGCCAGCCACCTGTCGTGGGCATGGGCCTTGTCCCGCAGGGCCGGGTCGGTCGCTTCGTAGCTTTCGGCGTCTCCGTATCCGATCGTCAAGAACGTCGGCATGATCATCTTCTCCTTCGTGTCGTTGCGTGTGAAACAGCAAGGTCGAAGTGCCGCTCAGGCCAGCGATGCGCCGAGCTGGTCGAGCAACTCGCTGGTGCCCTTCTCGCGGACGACCAGCGTGTCGTGCCCGTCGAGGAACACGCCCTGTTCGGTGAAGGTCAAGGTCGTGCCGTCGCCGGCAGGCGCGAACTCCACCGTGGTCACGGACACCGAGATCCGGTCGGCGTCGGCGTCCATGGTGTAGCCGTAGACGATGCGCTCGTTCGGCACGATGTCGTGGTACGTGGCCTGGTAGGCGTGGACGGGGCCGTCGGGCGGCCCGCCCCGCAGGCTTTCCGAGCCGCCGACGCGGAAGTCGAGGGTCAGCGGGTTGTCCCCGCCGGGCGCACCGAACCAGCGTGCCTTGGCGTCGCGGCTCGCCCACGCGGCGAAGACGCGGTCAGGTGCGACGGGATAGGTGCGGCTGATGACGAACGTGCCGTGCTCAGCGGTGCGGGTGGTCATGGTGCTGCTCCTCTCATCTCATTTCTCGTTTCGAACGTCTTCGGCCAGGACGTCGCCGAGCCGGTCGAGGCGGCGCTCCCACTGCGCGCGCTGCCCGGCGAACCAGTCCGCCGCCAACTGCAGGCCCACCGGCTCGATCCGGCAGGTGCGGGTGCGGCCGACCTTCTCCGAGGCGACCAGCCCGCTCGCCTCCAGGAGGGCCAGGTGCTGGACCACCGCCGAGAGCGTGATCTTCAGCGGCTTGGCGAGCTCGCTGACGGAGGCCGGGCCCCTGACCAGGTGTTCGACCATGCTCCGGCGGGTGGGATCGCCCAGAGCGCGGAACACGTCGTCGACGGGGGGTTCTTGCTTAAGCATTCACTTAAGTATTAGCCCGCATGACCTCAAGGTCAAGAGGGGAGGGGTGTTCGCAGAAAGAACCGGACGACCCGGGTGAACCGGCTGAGCCCGGCAAGCCCAGAGCGGCGGCGCCGGACCTATTCGGGCCCCGACAAACCCAGCAGCTCGGTCACCCCGTGGTCCCGGCCGGCCGTGTAGCCGCCGTCGACCGGCAGTGCGTGGCCCGTCACGAACGAAGCGTCGTCGGAGAGCAGGAACGCGGCCGCCGCCGCGATCTCCTCCGGCTTGCCCATGCGCCGGCCCAGCTTGTGTTCGCGCAGCACGTCCGCTCGGGCCGCCTCCATGCCGGGACCGAACACCGCGTCGGTCATCGGCGTCTCGATGAAGCCCGGACACAGAGCGTTGACCCGTATGCCCCGCCCGGCGTAGTCGATCGCCATGTTCTTCGTCAGGATCACCACACCACCCTTGGACGCGCTGTACGCACTCCCGCCCGCGGTGCCCTCGAGCCCCTCGATGCTCGCGACCGTCACCACCGAGCCCCGCGACCCGTCAGCCCGGGCCGGCTGGCGCAGCATCTGCGCGATCACATGCTTCGCGGTGAGGAACGTCCCCGTCAGGTTGATCGTGATCACACGGGTCCACTCCTCCGCCGGCAGCATGTGCACGGGGCCGCCCCCGGCGACGCCGGCCGCGTTGACGAGCCCGTCGACGGCACCGCCGAGCGAGACCGCCGCGGCCACCAATGCCGCGACCGCCTCCTCGTCGGTCACGTCACAGCGGGTGAACGACCAGCGCGCGCCCTCCGCCACTCGGCCCGGCGCAGCCGCCGGCGCATCGGTCAGGTCCGCGCCCATGACGCTCGCCCCCTCGTCGAGCAGCCTGGACGCGGTGGCCCGGCCGATACCCGACGCGGCCCCCGTCACGATGTAGGTCCGGCCCTCCAGTCCACGCATCGTTGCACTCACCTTTCGAACTTTCGACTGCGTCGGCCCACCGGTCACGCCGACCGGATGTCACCACGCACATGTACTCCGTTGGTTGCGCCCGACTCAGCCGGGCTGATAGGGAGCAGGGCACCGTTCTAGCCCGGGCCGCCCCGGGACGACCGAACCGGGGGGAGCCCACGCCATGAAGTTCGCACTGTTCTACGAGATCCCGGTCCCGCGCCCCTGGGAGCCCGACAGCGAGCTCGTCGCGTACCAGAACACCCTCGAGCAGGCGATCGCCGGCGACAAATACGGCTGGCACGCCTTCTGGACCGTCGAGCACCACTTCCTGGAGGAGTACTCGCACTGCTCGAACCCCGAGGTGCTCTACGGCGCCATCGCGGCCCGCACCGAGAACATCCGGCTCGGCTACGGGGTGCGCCTGATGCCCAAGCCCTACAACCACCCCGTCCGGACCGCGGAATCCGTCGCGGTGCTCGATCTCATCTCGAGGGGCCGCGTCGACCTGGGCACCGGCCGCTCCGCCACCAGGGCCGAGCTCGAGGGGTTCGGCATCGACCCCGCCGAGAGTCGCGGCATGTGGCAGGAGGCGATCGGACACGTCGTCGGGTGCTGGACCAACGACGAGTACGAGTTTGCCGGCACCCACTGGCAGATGCCCAAGCGGCGTGTGCAGCCCAAGCCGCTCCAGCAGCCACACCCGCCGCTGTGGGGCGCCACGACGAGCGACGAGGGCCACGCACAGATGGGTGACCTCGGTCTCGGTCTGTGCTCGTTCGCGGTCGGGCTGCCGCCCAGCGAGGTCCAGCGCAAGATCGACATCTACCGGGAGGCCGTGACCGCCTGTACCGAGCCCATCGGGTCGTTCGTGCACAACGCCGCGGCCACCTTCACGATGGCCATCTGCTCGAACGACCGGGAGAAGGCGGTCGCCGACGCCCGCGAGTCGTTCGAGTGGTACCCGAAGACGGGCGCCCGCCAGATCGCCACACTCACCGACTTGATGGCTGAGCGCAACGAGTCGCTCGGCACGTATTCCTACGCGGCCGACATGAAGAAGACCGACGACTCGGGCATGCTCGACCTGCTCAGCCTCGAGTATCTGATGGACTCGAATGCCTGCGTGCTCGGCACGCCCGACGAGTGCCTCGAGGCGTGCAAGGCGTATGAAGCGGCCGGCGTCGACCTGCTGCTCTGCCTGGTCAACCCCTACAAGATTCCCCACGAGTCCGTCATGGAGACCATCGAGCTCATGGGGACGGAGGTCATCCCGGCGTTTGCGGACTGACGCGCGCCGACCCCCGCGAGCGCAGATCGGCCAAGCTGGAGAGATGGCGGCGATGCGACCACCCAAGTGGGCTTCTTCGTTGGCGGCCGCCTCGGCGGTCTGCGGGCTGGTCCTGGCGGCCGTCGTCCTGCCCGCCGGGCTTCCGGCCGCGGCCAAGAGCAGCACGACGACGACGCACCACCGCTCGGCCCCCCAGCTCAGTGCGGTCGGCAACGTGAAGTTCTGGGAGTGTCCCTCCAAGACCACCCGGATGCTCGTGGCAGTGAACACCCTCACCCTCCACCCGGGCTCGACGCTCAACATCACGTTCATCATCAAGAACACGGGCACCAAGTCCTGCAACTACACCGCCCCCTACGCGGGCATCGCTCCCGGTCCCACGAGCACCACGCTGCAGGCGGGCCCGTGCGGCTCGATCGGTTACGCGATCGCCACGTCCCGGGGCCACGAGGTCTGGCCCGGGCCGCAGTTGGTCAACTGTCCCGCCCTCGGTTTCGCGCAGCTCGCGCCGGGCGCAACGGTCGCGGGGACGGGGACGTGGAACCAGGACAAGCCCAATTCAGACAGAAGGGTCTCGCCCGGCAAGTACGTCTTGGTCGTCGACAACAAGCACTTCAGCTTTCCGATCCAGGTCACGTCGTAGCGCCGAGCCGCTGCGTCCAGAAATTTCGACGCGGGCATTGACGGCCTCGGACAGGAGCTGGCTACACTTGCCGCCAGACCCACGGCGGGTTGGGGGAAATGAGTCAAGTTGTCCATAGCCGCCGTATTACAAGATGCATTCGAACCAACCCCCCCTCTCAGGGCGGTAGGGGACCGGGAATCGACCGGTCGAGAGCCAGCGCCAGGGGCCGCTCCCAGCGCTTCGCGGACCGTGCTCATCGTCGAGGACGAGCCGTCGCTGCGCGAAACGCTGCGGGTCATGTTCCAGATCCAAGGGTACGAAACAGTGGAGGCTGAGGACGGGGAGGCCGCATTCGAGATCCTCGGCAACCGAGACGTCGATGTGTTGATCCTGGACCTCGCGCTGCCGAAGCTCAACGGTTTCGATCTGCTGCAACGGATCGAGCCGCCGCCGCCGATGGTGATCGTCCACTCCGCATTCGAGTACTTCTCCCCGAACGACGTCCGTGACGGAGTCGGTTCGAAGGTCTTCCGCATGATCCGCAAGCCCATTCCTCCGCCCCAGTTGCTCTCGGCTGTGTCCGACGCCATCGCCGAACTCGACAACCGGGAGAAGTAGGGGCGCACACCCCTCTGGGGCAAGGTCACAGTGCTGCGAAAGGCGCCGCGCGAACCGGGCTTCGGCCTGACAATGCGGCTAGACCATAGCGACATGGCCGGACACTCTCCCCAGATCATTCCGCTGTCGCTCGCCAGTCCTGAAGAGATGTTCGTGCTCGCGCCGGCGGACCTCTTTGCCGAAACCCGCAACTTCATGACGGGCCTGGAGTACTGCATCAGTGTCCTACGGAGCGGCCGAGCCAGAGGACCGGTGCAGATCGAAATGGAGCTGCCTGCGGATCAGATCTCCGAAGGTATGGAGCACCGGGTTCAGCGCACCCTCACGCGCTACTGCGACCACCGGATCACGTACAACCAGCGGGAACGCCGGGCAGTCCGGCTGGACGGTTTGGTGTCCCTGTGGATCGGTATCCCGATTGTGGTCGTGGGCTTCATCGTCGTGATCGTCAAAGGGAGCATCGTGGGCTCGACGGGGAACGCCAACCTCGTCCTCGACTCCGGAGGATGGGTGCTGGTGTGGGTCGGTCTCTGGTTCCCTCTCGACACGCTCATCTTCACGCCGCTGGCGTACGGCAGGGAGAACCGGGTCCTCAAACGACTTCGAACGGCCGACGTCCTCATCCAGCCGCAGCGGACCGTCAAGCTCTGAGCGAGCGAAGGTCGGCGTACCTCCAGGTCAGGTGTGGGCCGGAGACCCCGACCTCGACACCTCGAGGGCACGTTCGTCGTCGGGCTCGTCGAGTGCGTCCATCGCCTCGAGGAGATCCGCTCCTCCGAGTGGCGCCGCCGAGATCCGGTTGCGGCCGGCCGTCTTCGCCTCGTACAGCGCCTGGTCGGCCTCCTCCACCACCTCCCGGGCCGAGAGCTGCGACCCCGGCATCCAGCACGACACCCCACCGCTGACCGTCACCACGCACGGCGTCGAGGGGCGGGCCTCGTGGGGGATGGCTGCGTGGAGCACGCTTTGGCGGATCCGGTCCGCCGCCGTCGATACAACGTCGCCGAGACCACAGTCAGGCATCAGCACGAGGAATTCCTCACCGCCGTACCGGTAGGCACACTCGCCCGCGCGGACGATCAGCTCGATGCAGGAGGCCACATCTCGCAGGGCGTCATCACCGGCCACGTGTCCGTAGTGGTCGTTGTACCGCTTGAAGTAGTCGATGTCGAAGATCGCGATCCCGTAGGTCCGCCCGAGGCGGTGTGCTCGTGCATGGACCCGGTCGAGGTCCTCGTCCATGCGCCGCCTGTTCCCCAGTCCCGTGAGTTGGTCGGTGAGTGACCGCTCGAGCAACTCGAGATTTGCCCGCTCCAGCTGCTCCTGCGTAAGGGCCAGCTGGCGGTGGAGTTCGGTGACGCGTTCGGCGGCGACCAGCCGGGTCTGCACGGCGAACCTGTCGACCGGCTTGGTCAGGTAGTCGTCCGCACCGGCGGACATGCCCTCGAGAACGTCCTCGGGGTGGTCGAGCCCGGTGGTCAAGACGATGTAGATGTAGCCGCCCCCGACCTCGTTGCGCAGACGCCGGCACAGCTCGGGGCCGTCCACCCCCGGCATCATCCAGTCGGTGAGCAGGACGTCGATCCCGCCCGACGCCAGGACCTCCCAGGCGCTCGACCCGTCCTCGGCGACGACGCACTCGTGTCCCAGCTTCGAGACCATTGCCTTGAGGAGGAGGCGACTGGTCGGGTCGTCGTCGGCGATGAGGACTTTCACCTCAGCGCTCGGGGACGAGGAGCATCAGAGCCACCTGCACCCGCGTGAACTCGACCTCGAACCTCTCCATGAGGGCGCCCGCGTCGGCGAACTCGTCGGATCCGACGAGTTCGACCTGCCGGGCGTGCATTTCCAATTCGGCACACACCTGTGCCAAGTCCTTGGCCCCGAGGTTCGCGCTCGCGCCCTTCAGGGCGTGGGCGGTGTGGGCGAGCGCAGTGGGGTCACCCTCGCGCCGCTCGCGGCGAAGGTCGTCGCGCCCTTGCCAGCTCATCTGGCGGTATTCCTCGACGATCTCGGCGAGGGCGTCGCCGGCGCCGTCGTCGAGACTGAGGAGCAATTCGATCTGCGAACGGTCGAGCGGGTCGGTCGTGGTGCTCATGAGGACACCCCCACCGGGCCCGAGACCGAGAGCTCGCGCCCGTTGCCGGGGCTGGCGTGCGCACCGACCCATCGGGCCAACACGGTGGCGACGATCTCCAACCGCACCGGTTTCGTCATGAAGTCGTCCATGCCCGAAGCCAGGCAGGCCTCGCGGTCACCCTCCATCGCGGCCGCTGTCATGGCGATGATCGGGGTGCGGCGCACCGCATCCGTGGCGGCCTCCATCTGACGGATGGCGCCGGTCGCTTCGTAGCCGTCCATCTCCGGCATCTGGCAGTCCATCAGCACCGCGTCGTAGGAGCCCGACTCGAAGGCCCGCACCGCCTCGAGGCCATTGTTGGCGATCTCGTAGCGATAGCCGAGGTTCTCGAGGACCTTGGAGCCCACCATCTGGTTCACCTTGTTGTCCTCGACCAGCAGGATGATGCCCGCCGCCCCCGGGGCCGCGGCCGCGGCCGCATCGTCGGGGCGCTGGGTCGGCCCGCCCTTGTCGCTGTCGACCTGCAGGTCGGAGTTCATGGTGGTGATCAGGCAGTCGAAGAGCTCGGACGAGCGGACCGGCTTCGTGAGGCTGGCCGCGAACCCGGTGAGATGGGAGGCGCCCGGCTCGAGCCGGTTGCCCGAGGAGCTCAGCAAGAAGAGCATCGTCGACGCGGTGGCGGCGTTCGCCTTGAGCTCCCGCGCCAGCTCCATGCCGTCCATGCCCGGCATGTTGAGGTCGATCACCCCGAGGTCGTAGGCGCGGCCGTCCTGGGCAGCGATGCCCGCGAGCTCGAGTGCCTCGAAGCCGTCCGCCGCCTCGACTGCCTCGACCCCCCAGGAGCGGAGCTGTTGGCGCAGGATGCGCCGGTTGGTCGCGTTGTCGTCGACGATCAGCGCCCGCTGGCCCGAGAGGGTGCGGGTGTCCCCGCCCTTCCGCTCGGCCGGCGCGTTCTGGGCCCGTCGCAGCGAGAGCTCGAACCAGAACGTCGAGCCCTGGCCCGGGTCACTCTCGAGGCCGAGCCGGCCCCCCATGAGCTCCACGAGCTGACGGCAGATGGTCAGGCCGAGCCCGGTCCCGCCGTACTTGCGGGTGGTGGAGGAGTCGGCCTGGGTGAAGGCGCTGAAGAGCCGCTCCTGGTCCTCGGGCGCGATGCCGAGGCCGGTGTCGGAGACTTCGAAGCGCAGGGCGACGCGCTCGGCGTTCTCGTGCAACACCTTGACGCGCATCATCACCTCGCCGTGGGCGGTGAACTTCACGGCGTTGGAGCCGAAATTGAGCAGGATCTGCTGGATGCGGGTGCCGTCGCCGAGGAGTGCATCGGGCACCTCCGGCTGCACGTCGACGAGGAGCTCGAGCCCCTTGCCGTGCGCCATCGAAGCCAGGATGCGCCCGACGTCGTCCGCGACGTCGTGCACGTCGATCGGGGCCTCTTCGATCTCGAGCTTGCCCGCCTCGATCTTGGAGAAGTCGAGGATGTCGTTGATGATGACGAGCAGGCGTTCGGCCGAGATCTTGACACCGGAGGCAAGCTCCGATTGCTCCTTGTCGAGCTGCGTCTCGAGCAGCAGCTCGGTGAGGCCGATCACGCCGTTCATTGGAGTCCGGATCTCGTGGCTCATCATCGACACGAATTCGGACTTCGTCTTCGACGCTGCCATGGCCGCGTCGCGTGCGGCGACGAGGTCGGCCGCGGCTTGGCGCGCCGCGGTGACGTCCCCGCCGTTGAGCACGTACCCCTTCACCGACACGTCGTGGAGATGGTTCGCCGCCGTCCAGGCGATGACCCGGTACTCGCCGTTCGCGTGACGCATCCGGACCTCGAACGACGACGCGTCGTTCTCGCCCTGGGCGAGTCCGGTCATCTTCGCGATGAGGACGGCACAGTCCTCCGGATGGACCAGGTCGGAGAATGTTTTCCCCTCGAGTTCGTCGGCTGGGTAGCCGAGGACGCGCTCCGAGGACGGCGTGATGTAGGCGACCTTGAGATCGGCCTCGGCCACCACGATGAGGTCCCACGTCTTGTCGATGAGAGAGGTGAAGCGTGCCGACTTCAGTGCGTGGACCTCTCGGGCGCTGAGCACCAGGCGCACGCCGGCCACGAGGAGGGTGGCCGTGGCCAGGCCGACGGCAGGCCGGCCGATGTGGGCGACGCTGGACCAGAACAACACGACCAGGCCGATGAGCGCGCCGATCGAGGGCAGTGTGAAGCCGGGCACGCGATCGACCCGAGGCGCCTCGATGTCGGCGTGCAGCACCCAGGCTCCGATGGTCAACAGCGTGATCGAGATCGGCCAGGCCGCCCCGTTGGCGATGTAGCCGAAGCGGCTGTCCGGCTGCAGGAGGTTGAACGCGTCACCCAGGGCGTTGGCCGCGAACGCGACGCCGCCCAAGGTGAAGAACGGCCGGTAACCCTTGGGCAGGACCTTGTACCCGCCGATGCAGAGCGCGAGCAGCAGGATGTCGCCCAGGGGGTAGATGAGGTCCGTGACCGCGGCCAGCCGGCCGTCGCCACTGACCTGGATCACCGCATTCACGACGAAGGCGGCGGTGACGGCCCCCACCCCGAGTGCGGCGATGAGGCCATCGAGCGCGGTGGCAGTCAACGAGCTGCGGTTGCCGCGTCGGATCAGGAGGGCGAGTGCCGTGAAGCAAAGAACGAAGAAACCGACGTAGAAGCCGTCAGCGGCCGACGGTGTCGGCGCGTCCTGCCCGAGCAGGGTGAGGATGATGTCACCGACGGCCCACGACACACAGGCCACACCGAGGGCCAGCGGAAAGGTGCGGCCGACCGGATCGCTGTCGCGCCACGAGCGCTCGAAATAGCGACCGATGCATACGAGTCCGACGGCCAACTCGAGCAGATAGATACCCCACCCGTCGACCCATGCGACGTACGACCCGACCGGACGGACGACCAGCGAGATGGTGAACACCACGACCAGCGCAGAGGCCACGCCGAAGAACCATCGGACCCGCGTGGGTACGCGGTACGGAGCGGGGGTTCCCCGAGCGTCGCCGGGTCCCGCCCCGTTCGTCGCAACCAGGCCGTCGGGCGGCAGCGCCGCGGCCTTAGACAGAACGTCTACATCCCCCATCCTCTGAATCACGGCGCGAACCGGCTTGCAATTGAGTCCTCTTTTGCATTCGGGACCCACAACGGACGCACAACATTGTCGGTCGGACTGTCAGAAGTCGCGCCGTCAGGACTTGGCCGCGGACGATCGGCAGACCAGTGGGCACAGCCTCACGGCGCCCCGCCGGGCGATGTGGCTCCCATTGGCCCCTCAGGGGTCAGGACCGGCCCGACGACCGGCGGCCCTCCCGCGCCACCAACGCCACTGCATCAGGCCAGAAGTCCGCGACGAGCTGCAGATTGCCGAAACCGGCATCGAGGATCGTCGGCCAGAAGTCGGCGCCGTACTCCGTCACGACGCGGTACACCGGGTCTTCTTCGGATCCGTGGTAGCTCGGTGGCAGCCCGTCACGACGTCGGGTCATCCGGCCCGGGATGATGGGGATCGTGAAGCAGAGGGCACCCGCCGGTCGCAGCACTCGGCGGCACTCGGTGAGGGCCACGAGCGGATCGTCGACGTGCTCGAGTGTGTCGGAGTGGACGACGACGTCCCAGTGATCGTCGGGGAAGGACAGGTCGTGGATGTCGGCCTCGGGGAACTCGATGAGAAGGTGGTTCGGCAAACGGTCGAACCAGGGCGTCAGGTCACCGGCCCGGTTGATCTCGAGGAGCTTCACGGTGGGCTGGCTGGACACCCAACGCTCCAGTGAGCCGCTCCACCCGACGGCGTCGAGGAGCGCGGTGGCCAACGCCATCGATCGAAGGTGCGCCCCACAGGCGCTGCAGCTCTGGCCCTCTCGGGCGTCGATGCGCCGCGCTTCGTCCTCGGAGAGTTCCCATTCCCGGATCAAGGACTCCCAGAGCACCGGCCGGAATCCGCGCGGCGAGGCGACTCCACAGACAGGGCACGGTGCAGGGGGCTGTCCGGTCAAGGTATGAGCGCGATCTTCCCGACCACCCGGCGCCCCAGAAGGTCCTCGAGGGCCCGGGCCACGTCCTCGAGCGCATACTCGTTGGGCCGCACGGGGTCGATGTGCCCGCCGGCGACCATCTCGAGCAGGTCACCCAGCAGTGCGCGCTGGGCGTCCGCGTGCTGCATGGCCCAGATGCCCCAGTCGATGCCGAGCACCGTCCTGTTTCGCAACAGCACCTGGTTCAGGGGGATCGAGGGAATGTCGCCCGCGGCGAAGCCGATGACGCAGTAGCGCCCGCGGTCGCCCAGAGCCCGCAGAGCCGGTTCGGCCAGTGAGCCACCCACGGGGTCGATGACCACGTCGACACCCGTGCCGCCGGCCCAGGAGCGCGCCGCGTCCTTGACGGGCTCGGCCGCCGGATCGACGACGTCCTCGGCGCCGGCGGCGAGCGCAGCCGCCCGCTTCTCCTCGCTCGAAGCCACGCCCAGCACCCGGCAGCCGAGCGCGCGGGCCACGCCGATCGCCGCAAGGCCGATTCCCCCGCCCGCGCCCAGCACCAGCACGCTGTCACCCGCCTGCGCGGCCGCCCGGTCGCGCAACGCGTACAGGCACGTCGAGTAGCTCTGGTTGAACGTCGCCGCCCGCGCCGAATCGAGCGCATCGGGCAGCAGGGTCGCCGCCGAAGCCGCCACCGCCACCTTGGTGGCGAAACCGCCGAGACCGGCCGAGACGAGGACACGTTGTCCCGGCTTCAGGTCGTTGACTCCCTCGCCGACAGCCGCCACCGTGCCCGCCGACTCGGTACCCGGCACGAAGGGCACCGGCGGCTTTATCTGGTACTGACCCGCCACGAACAATGCGTCGACGTAGTTCACGCCCGCCGCTTCCACGTCGACGACCACCTGTCCCGGCCGCGCCTCGGGATCCGGGCGTTCCTCGACGCGCAGCAGTGAGGGGGGACCGAGCTCGTTGCAGACGACGGCGCGCATGGGCGGTCACGCTACCGTCAGGGTGGTGGAGGCCGACATCTCGATCCGGCCGGTGCGGCCCGACGAGCTGGCACTCCTCCCGGCACTCGAAGCCGCTGCGGACACAATGTTCGAACAGCTCGGCCCGCTCGGAGACGAGCCCTTTCCGGGGCCCGGCACCCCCGAGGAGTTCGCCGCCGCGCTCGTCGTCCTCGTCGCCGGAGATCCACCCGTCGGCCTCTGCCGGATCGACCGGGTCGACGCCGGCGCGCACCTCGAGCAGCTTTCGGTGCATCCCGAGTACGGCGGGAGGGGCATCGGGCGTGCCCTGCTCCGTGCGGGCGTCACGTGGGCTCGCGAGCGGGGCTACGACGAGCTCACGCTCGCGACCTACCGTGACGTGACCTGGAACGGGCCCTTCTACGCGTCGGAGGGTTTCGTCGAGATCGGTCCGGCCGACGACTGGTGGCTCGCCCACGGCGGCTCGCCCGAGGAGCCGGTGCTGCGCCGCTACGGCGCCCGCATCGTCATGGCGCGGTCCCTCGACCCCGCGTGATCTCGGGGTAGCGGAAGCAGCTCACCAGGTGGTCGTTGACCAGGCCGGCGGCCTGGAGATGGGCGTAGCAGACGGTGGGGCCGACGAAGCCGAAGCCGCGACGTTTCAGGTCCTTGCTCAACGCCTCGGACTCCGCCGAGATCGCCGGCAACTGCTCCGTGCGCCGCCACTTGTTGACGATCGGTCGTCCGCCGACGAAGCCCCAGATGTACGCGTCGAAGGAGCCGAATTCCTCCTGGACGGCGAGGAACCCGTGCGCGTTGCGCACCGTGGCCTCCACCTTGGCCCGGTTGCGGATGATGCCGGTGTCGGTGAGCAGTTTGTCCACCTTGGCCGGCGTGAAGCGCGCCACCTTGGCCGCGTCGAAGCCGGCAAAGGCCTTCCGGTAGCCGGCGCGCCGCTTCAAGATCGTCGACCAGCTCAGTCCGGCCTGCGCCCCCTCGAGCACGAGGAACTCGAAGTGCACCGCGTCGTCGTGCACCGGCACACCCCACTCCGTGTCGTGGTACGCCACCATCTCGGGGTCCACCCCGGCCCACGCACACCGTCGCACCCCGTCGCCCGCCGCAGCCTTCGCGCTCATGACGTCACGGTAGGGGAGGACTGTGACCCTCGACCGGCCCGCTGTCCGCCGTCGCCCGGTACAGCACGTGCCGGCGCAGGGGGCTGCCCTCGGGCACCGAGGGATGGTCGAAGTCCCCTTCGACGTCGCGCACCATGCCGATGTGCTCCATCACCGCCTGCGACCTGGCGTTCACCGTCGTCGTGAACGCGACGATCTCCCTGAGGCCGGCCTCCTCGAAGCCGAACCGCAGCGCCGCGGACGCCGCCTCCGTGGCATACCCCTGGCCCCAGAAGTCGGGGTGCAGCCGCCAGCCGATCTCCACGGCCGGCGCGCACGGGATCTCCGGTCGCACCCGGTGCAGACCCACCATCCCCACGAACGCCGACCCCGCCGCGTCGCTGGCACCGGCACTGCCGCCGCGAGCGCCGGCCTCACCGACCGCCCAGAGCCCCCAACCCTCCCCCACCATCTCGGCCGAGAACCGCTCGATCATGTCGTCGCTCTCGGCGCGGCTCGGCGACGAGCCCAGCGACTCGACGACCAGGGGGTGCGTGTTCAAAGCGAAGAACGGGGCCCGGTCCACGTCGGAGAACGGTCGCAGCACCAGCCGTTCCGTGACGACAACCGGTCCGATCTCAGCCATCGGACAGAGCCCTATGCCTCCTTGACCGCGGTCTCGGCCGCCCAGCGGTAGTCCGCCTTCCCCGAGGGCGAGCGCTGGATCCGCTCCACGAACACCACCTGCTTGGGCAGCTTGTAGCGGGCGATGTGCTCGGACGCATGCGCCACGATCGACGCC
>DATAYX010000284.1:0-2970 GCA_036272355.1 Acidimicrobiales bacterium | reverse complement strand
AGGTCGCGCGCATGGGCGCGGGCGTCCTCGTGCTCGTCGGGCCGGTAGCGGGCGGTGCGATGGCCCCCGCCCGAGATCGACGGCTTGATCACGACCTCGCCCTCGGGCAGGGCGAGGTCGATGTCCGCGGTACCGCCGGCGGCACCGGGCTCGATCCAGCTCGTCGGCACGATCGGGACGCCTGCCGCCTCGAGCTCGCGCAGGTAGCGCTTGTCGAGGTTCCAGCGCAGGGTGGCCGGGGAGTTGACCGTCGGCGTACCGTCCTGCTCCCGCGCCGCCACCCACGCCAGGAACTCGTCCACGTGGTGGATGTTGTCCCAGACGCCGTTCGCGACGATCAGGTCGAAGGACGGCCAGTCCGCGGCCGGGTCGCTCCAGACGACGGGGCGGGCGTCGAGGCCGACCTCGGCGAGCGCGGCCCGCACGAGCGGCCAGTCGTCGTGCAGCTCTGGGAAGAACGGTGGTGCCGTGAAGGCCACCACCCGACGGCGTGGGCTCAGCTCAACTCCCGATCGGGAAGTGGCATGCGACCTGGTGCCCCGGCGCGATCTCCCGCAGTTCGGGGACCACTTCGGCGCAGTGGGGCTCGGCCCGGGGGCAGCGGGTGCGGAACCGACAGCCCGACGGCGGGTTGATGGGGCTCGGCGGCTCGCCGGCGAGCGGGACCGAGGTCCGGCTCAGCTCGGGGTCGGGCTCGACCGCCGAGGAGAGCAGCGCCGCCGTGTAGTGGTGGGCCGGCGCCTCGTAGAGCACGTCGGACGGCGCGATCTCGCACAGCCGGCCGAGGTACATGACCGCGACGCGGTCGCTCACGTTCTTGACCACGGCGAGGTCGTGGGCGATGAACAGCACCGTCAAGTTGTATTCGGCCTTGAGGTCCTGGAGAAGATTGAGGATCTGTGCCTGCACCGAGACGTCCAACGCGGACACGATCTCGTCGCAGACGAGCAGCTTCGGCCTGACGACGAGGGCCCGGGCGATGCTGATGCGCTGGCACTGGCCGCCGGAGAACTCACGCGGCCGCCGGGTGCCGTTGAGGTAGGGATCGATGCCGACCCGGTCGAGCATGGCGTTCGACGCCTCTTTGCGCTCTTCCTTGCTCCCGATCTTCCAGATCGTCAGCGGTTCCGACACGATGTCGGTCACGCGCCGCCGCGGGTTGAGCGACGAGATCGGGTCCTGGAAGATCATCTGGACCTGCGTGCGCAGCGAACGGAGGTCCGAGCGGTTCAACGTCGTGATCTCGGTGTCGTTGAAGCGGATCCGTCCCGACGTGGCCTTCTCCACCTGCACGATCGCCCGGCCGGTCGTCGTCTTGCCGCACCCGGACTCACCGACGAGACCCAGCGTCTCGCCCTGCCGCATCGTGAAGGAGATGCCGGCCACGGCCTGCACGGCCGTGTTGCCCTTCTGGAACGTCACGTGGAGGTCCTCGACCGACAGCAGCGGGTCGGACACGGGCTCGGGCGTCGGAGGCGCTTTGACCGCGGCGTCGGTCATGCCGGCGTCGCCTCCCCGGTGCCGGTGGTGTCCATCGCCGCGGCGGTCGGGCGCTGGGAAGCAGCCGACGACGTGAGCGGGTACCAGCAGGCGTAGCTGTGCCCGGGGGCTGCCTCCACCAGAGGTGGCTTCTCGACGTGGCACTTGTCCTGCGCGTAGGGGCAGCGCGGCGAGAACGGGCAGCCGGGGGGCGGGTTGAGCAGGTCCGGTGGCCGTCCCTCGATGGCCACCAGTCTCGTGTGGCTCGGGTTGGCGATACGGGGCATGGAGTTGAGCAGCGCCTCGGTGTAGGGCATCGCCATGCTCTTGAAGAGCACGTTCGTCGGCGCGCGCTCGACGACGTTGCCGGCGTACATGACGATGATCTCGTCGGTGCGAGTGGCGACCACACCCAGGTCGTGGGTGACCAGGATCATCGCCATGTTCCGGTCGGTCTGCAGCTTGCTCAGCAGGTCCAGGATCTGCGCCTGCACGGTGACGTCGAGGCCCGTCGTGGGCTCGTCCGCCATGAGGAGCCGTGGCGCACAGGCCAGGGCGATCGCGATCATGACGCGCTGGCGCATGCCGCCCGAGAGCTGGAACGGGTAGGCGTCGAAGCGCTCGACCGGTGAGGGGATCCCCACCTGCATGAGGAGGGAAAGCGCCGTCTCCTTCGCCTCGTCCTTCCGCAGCTTCAGATGGATGCGGAGCGGCTCGATGATCTGCTTGCCGATCTTGACCACCGGGTTGAGCGACGTCATCGGATCTTGGAACACCATGGCGATATGGGTGCTCCACAACTCGCGCAGCTCGTCGTTCGGCGCGTTGAGGATCTCCTGGGTGTCATAGCGGACCGATCCGGTCTGCGTGGTCGAGGCACGGGGGAGCAGGCCCATGACGGCCCGGGACAGCACCGTCTTGCCCGAGCCGGACTCGCCGACGATGCCGAGCGTCTTGCCCTGGCCCAGGGTGAAGGAGACCCCCTGGACGGCCTGGAGCTGGCCGCGGCTCGTGGCGAACGACACGTAGAGGTCCTCGACCTCGAGGAGGGTGCGGCTCTCGCGTTCGCTCACAGCTTGATTTCGGTCACGTCGAAGTAGGCGCGGAGCTTGTCGGCCACCACGTTGAGGCTGAAGAGGAGGAGGAACATCGCCGTGGCCGGGAAGATGACCAGCCAGACGTTCGTCTGACCCTTCGCCCCGACCAGCAGCTGGGAGCCCTCGTAGAGCATGTTGCCCCAGCTCGGAGTCGGCGGGGAGACCGAGAGCCCGAGGAACGCCAGCGTCCCCTCCAGCACGATGATGGTTGCCACGGCGATCAGGGAGAACGAAATGATCGTCGGCATGATGTTCGGCAGGATCTCGCGGGCGAGGATGCGGGAGTCGCTCGCCCCGAGTGCCTTGGCCGCCATCACGAAGTCGCGGGTTGCGTAGGACAGCGTCGAGGCGCGCACGATGCGGAAGATCAGGGGTGCCCCGAAGATGCCGATGA
>DATAYX010000283.1:0-3510 GCA_036272355.1 Acidimicrobiales bacterium | reverse complement strand
TGGCCGGTGCGGATGCCCCAGAACTCGAAGCCGTAGCGGTGGGCCGACACGCTGGCGAACATGGCGACCAACGTCCCCGCGACGGCCATGGGATCGGCGCCGGCCGGCGAGGTCGTCCTCGTCCCGGGCGTGCCCGCCCCGGACGGCGACGCGGCGACGATCACCTGTGCGAGCGCCACCGTCACCGCGTTCAACGCGCGCACCCGTATCCCGCGGAGCTCGGCGTCGCCCTCCTCGGTGGCGAGGTCGACGACACGGAACACGGCGCGGTTGTCCTCCCAGTAGGAGAGGAAGCCCTCGGTCACCGCCCTCGCGGTGTCCCAGCTCGCCTCCTCGGACCAGTCGCCGCCCGCCAGCTCGGCGAGCTGCGCGGCCTGGTCCACCATGCCCTCGGCGAGCACGCGGATGGCCTGCTCCACGTTGCCGAAGTACTGGTAGAAGGTGGCCGGTGACGTCTGCGCCTGCCGGGCGATGTCGGTGACTTTCACGGACCGCCACGACGTCGTCGTGAGCAGCTCGACGGTGGCATCGAGGAGGCGCTGGCGCGTCTGGCGGCCCCGCTCTCCCGGAACCCGCCCGTCGGTGGTCGCCAGTTCCACGACACGCTCGGCGGCGTAGTCGTCCAGGCCGACGATGGCGGCGTCGCGGGCCGGCCGCGGTGCGGGCATGGCAGGCCAGCGTAGTGGGCGCCTTCCAGAGACCCTGATGAGGCGGCGGATACGCTGTCGGAATGGAGCAGACGGTCGACCGCCCGCTCACACGCGCCCAGCAGGCCCGGCGCCAACGCGTCATCGACGCCGCGATGGCGCTCGGGCTCGAGGGTGGCTACGAGGCCGTGCAGATGCGGGACGTGGCGGCCCGCGCCGACGTCGCCATGGGCACCGTGTACCGCTACTTCACGAGCAAGGACCACCTTCTCGCCGCGACGCTCGTGCACTGGGTCGAGATGCTCGACACCCGCATCGGGCAGCACCCGCCCCGGGGCGACCATCCTGCCGACCGCGTGCTCGATGTGCTCGACCGCGCCCTGCGTGCCATGGGCCGCCAGCCGAAGCTCGTTGCCGCCGTGTTCACCTCGCTGTCGTCCCCCGACCCCGCCGCCGTCGGCTGCCAGCAGCAGATCACGCTGCTGATGGAGGGGATCATCGCCCGCGCCATGGGCGACACCGGCGTCGACGTCCCCGACATGTCCGAACGCGCCCGCATGATCGGACACGTCTGGTACTCGGCCCTCGTCGGGTGGATCAACGGTTGGTCCACGATGGCCCGGGTCTACGACGAGCTCGCCGTCTCGGTCCGGCTCCTGCTGCCCGACGAGCTGGTCGAGCGCCGCACCTCCGCCTCCGCCTCCGTCTGAGCCGGGCGGAACGGAACCGGCCTCAGCCCCGGAGCACGACCCCCGGCCGGCTGGCCAGCCCCTCTTCTGCCCCTGTCCCGTCCACCCGGATCGGGACCCCGTTGACCAGCGTGTGCGTCATCCCGACCGGCGCGTCCGCGATCAGCCGCTCGCCGTCGGCCGGGAAGTCGCGGATCCGCCGCAACGGGCCCGGTCCCACAGTCGACGGGTCGAACACGCAGAGATCGGCCGCCTTGCCCTCCTCGACGGTGCCCCGATCCGTCAACCCGTAGACACCCGCCGGCTCGCCTGTCAGCTTGTGGATCGCCCGCTCGATCGGCATCACCTCGCGGTCGCGCACCCAGTTCCCCAACAGGTCCGTCGAGAAGCACGCGTCGCACAGCTGCGAGACGTGCGCGCCCGAGTCCGCCAGACCGAGCAGCACGTTGTCGCGCGGCAGCAGCCATGCAATGGCATCGGGGTCGTCGTTCGCCAACACCGACCAGAAGCGCGACTCGAGGTCGTCGTCGAGCGACACGTCGAGCATCACGTCCAACGGCGTGCACCCGCGCTGTTCGGCCACCACCGCGACCGGCATGTCGGCGAGCTCGGGGTGTGTGCGGGACTCGGCCACGGAGATCGCGGCCCAATTGACCCCGAACCTGCCTAACCCGCCGCCCACGTCCTCCCAGGCGGTCGCGCGCCAGGCCGGGTCACGGTACGCCGCCACCCGTTCTGACTTGGGCTTGTCCATCAACGCGGCGAACGACGGGCGCATGTTCAGGGTGAAGGGCTCCGACAGGTTCATCTGGAAGACCAGCGGCCGGCAGGACACCTGCGGCCACACCTCCACGCCCGAGGCCCAGGCCGCGTCGTGCTCGGCGATGACCTTCTCGTGATACGGGTAGCCCTTCACGGTCAACAGCGCCGTCCACGTGAACGGCCGCCCCACCTCGCTCTGGAGACGGAACACCTCGGCGTTCGAAAACACGCCCCCCGGCAGCAGCGCCACGACGCCACGGCCCGACTGCTTCACCGGCTCCAACAACGCGCGCAGTTCGGCCAGGTCGGCCACCCGCGAAGGCACCGGGCGCCCCGAGTCGCCGTTGTGGGTCGGCGACGCCGACGACGCGAAGCCCGCCGCGCCGCCCGCCATCGCCTCGGCGACCACGGCCTGCATCGTGGCGATCTCGTCGTCGGTGGCGGGACGCTCGTAAGCCTCTTCTCCCATCACGTAGAGCCGGACGGCGGTGTGACCGACGTAGCAGCCGTAGTTCAGCGAGACACCTCGCTCCGAGACCGCGTCCAGATACTGAGGGAAGGTCTCGAACGAGCCCCACGGCACCCCGGCCGAAAGCGTGTCGAAGGACATGTCCTCGACGTGCTGGAGCGTGCGCGCCAGCAACGCCACGCCGTCACTCCGGATGGGCGCGATGGAGAACCCGCAGTTGCCGGCGATCACCGTGGTGACGCCGTGGAAGGACGACGGCGTCAGGTCCGGGTCCCAGAACACCTGCGCGTCGTAGTGCGTGTGGATGTCGATGAAGCCCGGGCAGACGACCTGGCCCGACGCATCCAACTCCCGTGCCCCGGACAGCCCGGGACCGATCCCACTGATCCGGCCTCCCGTCACGGCGACGTCGGCATCCCGGCCTGGGGCGCCGGTCCCGTCGACCACCGTGCCTCCTCGAATGACGATGTCGGCGCTCATGCATCTATCGTCGCAGCCCGGGTATCCCACGTGCACGCGCAAGATGCCGACCAGCCCCGATGGTCGGATACCGTGGGATCGGAGGGGGACGGTCGTTCCTCGTCACACGAGGGGAACGAGCACCGGAGCGAGCGCCGGGGCTATGGAGCGGAGGTCGGAGAGTATGGCGGTCCCGTTTTTCAACAGGAACAAACAGCAGCAGCCCGTGGACGACTCGCTCCAGATCTCTGGCGCGATCGTCGCGCCCTCCGACGGCCCCTCTCCTGTCGAGCTGGTCGACGCGGGCCACGCCGCGCACGGCCTGGGCGTCTTCAGGGACCAGTACGTCCGCAAGATCCGCAAGACGCCGACCATTCGCATGGTCCCGAGCTCGATGATGGTCGAGGGCCGCCGCCTCCGCTTCGCCGTCTCGGACAACGTCGACGCCTACGGCCCCGACGGCCCCGGCACTCCCCCCGTCTGG
>DATAYX010000282.1:0-2766 GCA_036272355.1 Acidimicrobiales bacterium | reverse complement strand
AGCTCGGTCGTGGGGATCGAGGGCGACCTCAAGGTGCACGTGCCCGTGCTCGGCAAGTCGGTCGAGCGGGTGATCGTGTCGGGGCTGCGCAAGTACTTCGAGGCCGAGGTGCTGACGATCCCCGACCTCCAGACCTGACCTGACCTCGTAGACGAGGTCAGGTCGGTCAGGCTTTGAGCAGTTGCGCCATCCCGTCCTCGATGCCGTGCGCCAGCACGTCGATGTCAGGCGTCGTGTCGAAGTCACCCGTGATCCCGAAGTTGACCTCGCCGTCGTAGGAGAAGATGGCGATCCCCAACCGGACCTGTCCGGCCAGCGGCACGTAGGGGAAGGCGCGCAGCATCCGGCGCCCCGCCGCGAACAGCGGGAACTGCGGGCCCGGCACGTTCGTCGTCACCGTATTGACGTTGCGCTGGCCCGCCCGCGTCGCGATGCGCATGCCGAGCGCCAGCAGCATCGGGGGCGCGAAGCCCGTCATGGACGTCAGCGCCTCACCTGCCAGCGCCTGCTTCGACTCCTTCAGGTCCTTCATCTGATCGGTGATGGCGGCCAGGCGGACCGCCGGGTCCTCGATCTCGACCGGCAGCTCGGCGAACATCGCCGAGACCTTGTTCTCGAACGTGCCGTCGCCGACCGCCTTGCCCGACTCGTCCCGGGCGCGCACCGACACGGGCACCAGCGTGCGGACCACCCGGTCGACGTCCTCGTCCCGCGCCAGCAGCAGCTCCCGGAAACCGTTCGTGATGCACGCCAGGACGACGTCGTTGAAGGTGCCACCGTGCTCCTTGCGCACGGCGCGGATGTCCTCGACCGTCGTCGTCGCCCAGGCGTAGCGCCGGTGCGGGCCCAGGGGCCCGTTCAGGCTGGAGAGCGGCGTCGGCCGGACCAGGCCGCTCAGCGCGAAGACGCCGCTCGCCACCTCGCCGGCGTACGCGGCGGTCTGCCGCAGCCAGCGGGTCTGCGCCCGCGCCGCCCGTAGCTGCTCGTAGGGCGAGCGCACCATGTTCTCGAGTGCCTCGACCATGAGCTCGGTGCCGGAGGGCTCGGTGTGCGGCGTCCATTCGGAGGGGTGCTCGGGCCGGGGTGCGTCGGCCGAGAGGTCCATGATCACCGCGAGCAAGTCGGTGCCCGAGACGCCGTCGACCAGCGCGTGGTGCGTCTTGGCCAGCACCGCCCAGCGCCCGTCGTCGAGGCCCTCGACGACCCAGATCTCCCACAGCGGCTTGGAGCGGTCGAGCGGCTGGGCCATCACGCGTCCGACGAGCTTACGCAGCTCGCTCTCGCCCCCCGGCGAGGGCAGCGCGGTGTGCCGCAGGTGGTACTCGATGTTGAAGTGCACGTCGTCCACCCACACCGGACGTCCGAGCTGGAAGGGGACGAAGCGCACCTTCTGGCGGTACCGCGGGACGAGGTCGAGCTTCGCGTCGACCATCTCGACGACGTCGGCGAAGGCCGGCGGCGGGCCCTCGAAGATCGCAACCGACGCGATATGCATGTGCGACACGCTGTCCTCGATGTGCAGGAACGAAGCGTCCAGCGGGCTCAGGCGGTCAGGACCCATGCGAGGCCCTCCCTTCGCGGTTCGAGGTTGAACGGGAACCTACTACCGGTCCCGTACGCGGGCGGGGGGAAATTCCGGAGCCGGGCCGGTCCAGGCCGGAGGCCCCGAGGGCGGGGGTCGCGGGGTCAGCCAGCAGCGGGACTCGCCGCCATCGTGGCCGGCGGCTCGCCCAACGTCGCAAGGAACGACGAAGACTGCACCCGCCGGCGGGTCTCCTCGTACGCCGCCTCGATCACCCGGGGCGAGCGGTCCTCGGCCATCGCCCGCAACCCCATGACGCGGCGGGCGTCGGCGCCCGGCTCAAGGCTGATGACGGCGGTGCCGGCCATCTGGAGGCGGGCGACCTCGCGCTCCATGCGCCGGTGGACGGTGCGGCGGAGCCAGCCGTCGGCACCGTTGGCGCTGCCGTGCGCCGCCGACATCGACGAGATGATCACGACCATGTCCAGCCCCTCGGCCCGCAGCACGTCGGCGTTCGTGACGGAGTGGACGCCGCCGTCGATGTAGTCGGTGCCGCCGATGGAGACGGGGCGGAAGTAGCCCGGGATGGCGCACGATGCGAGCACGGCCGACGCCAGGCGGGCGGGGGGAGCGCCCTGGCGGCCGAAGACGACGCGGCCGCCGTCGGAGCGGCGCACGGCGCAGATGCGCAGGCCGTCGGGCCAACGGTCGCCGATGAGGTCGTCGAGGCCCTTGGCGCGCTCGGTGATGTCGAGCTGGCCCCGGGGGATGAGCGTCGACACGGCGACGTCGGGGCGGAAGGCGAGGGGGCGGCGGGCGGTGCGGGCGAGCAGCGCCGGCGACGGCAGGTTCCAGGGGCGCAGCACGGAGAGGAGGCTCGGCGTGGGGAGCGGCGTGGTGTCGGTGGGGAGGATCCGGCGGAGGATGGCGCCACCCCTCCGAGAAGGTGGGACGCCGTAGAGCGAGGCGGCCAGGTCCGTAGCGGGAACCCCGACACGGAGCGCGGCTCCCGTGACGGAGCCCGCGGAGGTGCCGACGATGATGGTGGCGCGGCGGGGGTCCCAGCCGACTTCGCGTTCGAGGGCGGCGAGCACGCCGGCCTGGTAGGCCTGCCCGACGACGCCGCCCGCGCCGAGGACCACGCCGATGGACGGCGACTGCTCGACCCTACGGATCACCTTCACCACCCCCTTCTTTACCCGATCGCGCGAGTTGTCACTTGGATTTCACCAGACGGTGACCGC
>DATAYX010000281.1:0-2853 GCA_036272355.1 Acidimicrobiales bacterium | reverse complement strand
CGGGTGGCGCCGGCCCTCGCCGCGGCAGCGCGGGACCAGCTCCTGGTGGCGAATCCCTCCTACTTGCCGGCGGCCACGGCGTAGGGGGGCGACGCCGTTGCGGCCGCCGGAGTGACCGCCACCGGGGCCGGCACGCTCTCGTCGAGTGCCACTGCGCCGGCGTCGGCGGTCTCGTCGGAGCGGGCGCCGATGCCCTGGAGGACCGCGCCGGCCACCAGGGCACAGCCGACCATGAACAGCCAGGCGTGATGGAAGGCGGGGACGGCGGATGCGCCGGACGCCGAGCCGAGGATGGCCACAAGGCATGCCACGCCCAGCGCCACGCCGATCTGGCGCGACATGGCGTACAGCGCGGAACCGGTGGCGAATCGTTGTGGTGGCAGCGGGGCCGTGGCGGCGCCACCGAGTGAGGGGAGCATCAAGCCGACACCGATGCCGGTGAGGACGCTGCCGGGCAGGTAGGCCGCCAGCCAGTCGGGCGACGCGCCGGCCCGGGCGACGAAGTACACGCCGCCCGCGGCGAAGAGGAGCGCCCCGACCGTGCCGACGACGCGGTGACCGAAGCGCGCGCCCAACAGGCCTCCCGGGAACGCGGTCAGTCCTGCCAACAGCGGGCCGGGAGCGATCATGAACCCGGCGCGCAGCACCGACTCGTGCCAGACGCCGGTCAGGAAGAGCACGCCACCCAGGACGAGCGCGCCGAACCCACTGAAGAAGACGAGAGAGCTGAGGTCGGCGAGGGCGACGGCGCGATGGCGGATGACCGCCGGTTCGAGGATCGGGTAGGGGTGGCGGAAGGAGCGCACGACGAGCCAGGCGCCGGAGGCGGCAGCCACCGCGAACGCGCCCACGATCCGCGCGCTGGTCCAGCCCCAGGAGGACCCCTCGACGATGGCGGCAACGAGGCTGGCCACCGAGACCGACAGCAGGACGGCGCCGAGCACATCCGACTTGTGCGCAGCCGGGTCGCGCACCTCGGTGAGGAAGCGGACCCCGAACACGAGCGCGAGGAGGCTCACGGGCAGGTTGACGAGGAAGACCCAGCGCCAGCTCGCCTGCACGAGCAGGCCACCGATCGGAGGGCCGAACGCCGCAGCCGCGCCACCGACGGCGGACCACAGGCCGATGGCTGCGCCCTTGCGCGCCGGCCCGAACGCGGGGAGGAGCAACCCGAGCGACGTCGGCAGCATCAGCGCGCCGCCGACGGCCTGGACGACGCGCGCGCCGATCAGGACACCGAGCGAAGGCGCCAGGGCACACGCGGCGGACGAGACGGTGAACACGGCCAGGCCGAGCAGGAACGCCCGCTTGCGCCCGGTCCGGTCGGCCCAACGGCCGGCCGGGACCAGGACGGCGGCGAAGACGATGGCGTAGGCGCTCAACACCCACGAGAGGGAATTGGTGCTCTCTCCGTGGAAGCTGGCCGAGATGCTCGGAAAGGCGATGTTGACGATGAAGAGGTCGAGCGAGGAAAGGAACACCCCCGTCAGCACGATCAGCGCGGTCAGGACGGGGCGGCCACGCTTGGCGGCGCCGGCGGCCGGCGTCGGGGAAGTGAGTTCTGTCACAAAACGTACTGTACAGAGGATAGTTTCATAAAACAACCCACACGGCCGAAAAGTGCGGTAGGCTGGGTCGATGCTGAAGCGTGACTACGCCAACCAGTACTGCCCGGTGGCGTCGACCCTCGAGATCGTGGGCGAACGCTGGACGCTGCTGATCCTGCGCGACGTGTTCCTGGGGATCCGGCGCTTCGAGGAGCTGCAGCGTGACCTGGGCGTCGCCCGCAACGTGCTGCAGGCCCGGCTGGAGCGCCTCGTCGAGGAGGGGATCCTGGTCAAGCGGCCCTATCAGGAGCGCCCGCTGCGCAGCGAATACCGCCTGACCGAGAAGGGCGCCGACCTGTGGCCGGTGCTGGTCGCCCTGTTGCAGTGGGGCGACCGGTACGGGCTCGAGGGGGAGCGGCCGACGATCCTGCAGCATCGAGGCTGCGGCGGGGAGCTCGACGACCGTCGCCGCTGCCTGGCGTGCGGCGCGGACGTCTCGGTGCACGAGGCCGTCGCCATCCGTACGGGCGCGACCCGTCCCGCAGCGGAGGCCGCCGTCGCCGTCTGAGCCGGCGACACGCGGCGAGCGTGTGCGATGGCATCTCGGTACGGTGCGTCCATGAGCGACGACACCACATGGCTGGATGCGACGGGACAGGCGGAGCTGGTCCGCACGAAGGAGGTCTCGCCCAGCGAGCTCGTGGCCGAAGCGATCACCCGGATCGGGAAGCTCAACCCGCAATTGAACGCGGTCATCCACGAGCTGTTCGACCGAGCGGTCGCGGAGGCGTCGGGCACCCTGCCCGACGGTCCGTTCCGAGGGGTGCCCTTCTTGTTGAAGGACCTCGGTGCCGAACTGGCCGGGACGCCATTCAACGAGGGCCTCGCCTTCTCCGGCGACTACCGCTCGAAGGTCACCCAGGCGCTGACGCAGCGCTACATCGACGCCGGGTTCGTGATCTGCGGCAAGACGAACACGCCGGAGCTCGGGATCCTGCCCACCACGGAGCCGCGTCGCTTCGGCGCGTCGCGGAACCCGTGGAACACCGAGCACTCGACCGGCGGCTCGTCGGGCGGCTCGGCCGCCGCCGTGGCATCGGGCATGGTGCCGGCCGCGCACGGCGGTGACGGTGGGGGCTCGATCCGGATCCCCGCCTCGTGCTGTGGCCTCGTCGGGCTGAAGCCGACGCGCGGGCGCAACTCGCTGGCGCCCAACTACGGCGACCTGTTCGGCGGCCTGGTGTGCGAGCACGTGGTCACGCGCTCAGTGCGCGACAGCGCCGCCATCCTCGACGCGACCTCCGGC
>DATAYX010000280.1:0-2893 GCA_036272355.1 Acidimicrobiales bacterium | reverse complement strand
GGTGTTCGCAGGGCAGTAGTTGTAACCGCTCACCGAGCAGCAGAACTCCGAGAACCCGGAACAGCATGTGCTCCCGCATCCGCACCCCGCATTGCCGCACTCGCAAATCGCTCCGTACGCCGTCCCCGGCCGGAGAGCGAGCTCCATTCCCGCGCCAACAGCGACGGCGCTGCCCACGAAGGCGGAGCGGTTTATGAGGTTGCGGCGCGAGAGACGGCCTTCGAGGAAGGTGGCCGTCCGCTCGACGAGTACCGACGTCACGTTCATGTGCTCACCGCCTTCTGATCTGGTTGGCCCACGAGTCGGCGGGTGGCCTCGAGCGCGGCCAGAGGTGACAGGGCCAGGTATGCCAACCACACGCCAACTCCACTCGCCAGAAGAAGCGGTACTCCGTCCCAGGGCTGGTTGGTGAGCAGCGATGTGAGCGTTGTGGAACGAGGCGGATGGAGCGCGAGCGCGACCGCCGATGCAGCGAGGACGGCATTGAGCACGACATGCAAGCCCGTAGCGGGAGTGTCAGGGCGGCCAAAGCACCCGCAGGTCGAAAGAGGGCCACCGCGTCTCCGTGCGTAGAAGACGATGCACACGAACAGCGTGTAGGAAACGGCGACTAGAGCCGCCGTCCCAGGTCGCGGGAACAGCAGCGCGCAAAACCCGACAGCGGCCTCGACAACTGCGCCGACCCGTACAGCCTGACGCGTGAAGTTCAGGGATGGGCTCCGCTGGACGGCGCCGTCCGAGACCAGCTGGACGAGCGCACGCGCCGTGTCATCGGGCCGGACTGCCTTGGCGACGCCTGCCAGCGTCAGAAGCCCGCAGGCGACGAAGTAGATGCCGATCAGTTCCATCGTGGGGCGGTCGTCTGAGTCGGGATGGACGTGGGGCTGATCAAGAACGACGAGATGAGTTCGTTGACCCTGGGGACCAGCGACTGTCGCCTGACGTGGCTGCCGAGCACGGCGTAGAAGGAAAAGGGCCGCCCCGCTTCCGTGAAGAAGCGCTGCAGGCCCGATTGGCCAGGGATGCCCCGGCGCAGTCGCACCGGCGAGAAGTCGCCCGGGGCGAAGGAGGACGGCCGACCCTGTGCACTGAAGAGGGCAGTTCCAAGGCTCTCGGGGCCGTATTCAAACAGGGTGGCGAAGACGTCGTCTGGACCCATCAAGGTCACGGCACCGCTACCGAAGTCGCCGATGTCGTCGGGGATTGGGAAGGTGGCGAATTGTCCTACCGGATAGCTCATGCCGGCAGACGCCGGACGGACGAATATGCGACCCTCGAAGCGTGTGGGGAGTTGCGCCGCAATTCCGTGCGCTCGGATGGTTGCCACTATTCCGCTCGGGCCGAAGGTCCGCCGTGTGATTCGTGCGCCCCATCCGCGCTGAACGGAAAGACGTCCTCGAGCGTTTGCGGATAGAGGCTCGGATCGCCGGGGCGAATTCCGGCCATCTCGAGTACCTCGTCAGCATCGGCTTCTCGTTCCGGGCCATTCCTGCGGGGCGGCGGCCGGCGGCTCGTCCCGTGATAGCTCCCCCGATCGTGCTCGGCCCGCCGAATGAGATCGAGAAGTTGTCCGACATGCGGCGCCACTCCTTGTCCCACGGCAGCACCGGACGCTCCATCGACGAGGACGAAGAAGGGCGAGCCCGGGACGTCGTAGTCGAGCCAGGCGTCGGTCGACATCACGACGGGGACTCGTCCCGTCGTCAGTCTCGCCACTTCTGCGGGCAACTCGCGGTCCGGGCCCTTGGTGACGATGGCCACTCTCGTGCCCTGCGGCAGCTCCAAGGACTCCGGTGCCTGAAGTTCCTGCCAAAACGCAGCGCACGTCGCGCAACCAGACGAGAGAAACGCGAGGAGGGTAAACCCGTCAGTGTTGTCCACCGCGACGGCGCGGGCGTCACCGGCGGGTGTTACTCCGGCCACGGTCGGTGCCGGGTGTGACGCGGTCGTGCTCTCTGACCACGTCGGGATTCGTGGGGTATCGCTTCGTGCGGTTGACCGTGCGGAGACGTCTGCAGGGTCGCCGACGCCGGCGCCGAGTTCGTGGAGCGACCGAAGGATGTCTGCATGGCTGCGCAGGAGGCCGGCGACGAGGACGCCGAGCAGCAGGACGACGAACGTCACGACAACAACCAAAGCGACCATTGGGACTCCTCCTCGAGGTTGGGCCCCAGTATTCAACTGAGAGAGCGCCTGCGAAAGTGATTACGACGTGAAATATCTCTAGCGGGAGCGGAGTCGACCCGAGAGGCCGCAGCCGACCCGAATGGTCCACGCGGTCACCCTCGGATGGGACCGGGCAGCGCCAGGGGGGAGCCGCACATATTGTTGGCCCAGCTCATAAACCTGACAACGGGGATTGGTGATGACCGCTCTCGACACCGAGCTCTTCTTGCCCGAACCCGAGATCCGTGCGCAGCGCTACACGGTGATATCCGTCGACGACCACGTCGTCGAGCCCGCACACACATTCGAAGGCCGGCTCCCCGCGGCGGTCCAGGACCGGGCGCCTCGGATCGTGGAGACCCCGCAGGGGCACCAGGTCTGGGAATTCGAGGGTGAGCGGTACACCCAGGTCGGAATGAACGCAGTCGCCGGGCGCCGACCCGAGAGCCATGGCCTGGAGCCCTTCCGGTTCGACCAGATGCGCCCTGGGTGTTACGAGGTGGACGCTCGAGTCCGCGACATGGACATCAACGGCGTATGGGCGTCGGTGAACTTCCCATCGCAGATCACGGGTTTCTGCGGGCGAGTCTTCTTCGAGTGCCCGGACCGGGAGCTCGGCCTGGGCTGTATCCGCGCCTGGAACGACTGGCTCTTCGAAGAGTGGTACTCGCGCCACCGGGATCGGATCGTGCCGCTCGGCATTACCCACCTGACCGATCCAGAACTC
>DATAYX010000279.1:0-7312 GCA_036272355.1 Acidimicrobiales bacterium | reverse complement strand
GGTGTCGATGAAGCACGGCGAGCCGCCCCACCCTTTGGCGATGCCGGCGAAGTACAAGCGATGCGGAATGTCGAGCGGGCGATCACTGCGAGGGTCCGTAGTATCACGCGCTCCCCGACATGAGGTCGTCAATCCCGGCGGGATCCCACCCTCGAGGTAACAACGGAAGCGGTCAGCGCACAGGTTCGACCCATAGCCGGCGTACCAGACCAAGCCGGGCTCGCGCTGTGCCCCGGGCTCCGTCACCTCAGACCCGACACGTGTCGCGGGGTGCGGCGCCCGCCTCGTCAGTGATAGCGAGTCGCCATGAGGAAGCCGGCGAAGATCATCACCAACCCGGCCACCAGTCCCCACGGTGAGCCGTGCGCGGCGAACGGCAGGTTCGCCAGGTAGTTGACCGTGATCACGACGACGCCGCCGACCAGCAGGATCAGGACGAGCGCCCCGAACCATGGTGGGCTGTGGCGGACATTCTTCGGGATCGGCGCCGTGTAGCGCCCGCTCTCCACGGGCGACTTGTACCGGCCGACTTTCGAGGTCGTACGACCCGAGGACGACTTTCCCTTCTTCGAGGCGCCCACCGGGCCCTTCGTGCTCGTCGCCATCGGGGTCAGAGACTAGCCAGTGCGGGCTGGGCGGGTTCGGGCGGTCCCGCACCCGGGCTGGGCGGCCCTGCGCACCGTGTTGGGTACGATCGTCGGTCCATGGGACCGCGGGTGCTGGTCGTCGACAACTACGACTCGTTCGTCTACAACCTCGTCCAGGAGCTCGGCGAACTGGGAGCGGACCCCGTCGTGTTCCGCAACGACGCTATCGACGTCGAGGGCATCCGCGCCGCATCGCCCGATGCGGTGCTCATCTCGCCCGGTCCCGGCCGTCCCGACGACGGCGGCGTGAGCCTCGACGTCGTGCGCCAGCTCGGCGGTGAGCTCCCGCTCCTGGGGGTGTGCCTCGGCCACCAGTGCATCGGCCAGGCCTTCGGCGGCGAGATCGAGCCGGCCCCCAACCTCATGCACGGCAAGACGTCCGAGATCCACCACGACGGACAGGGCGTCTTCGCCGGCCTGCCCAACCCGTTCGTCGCCACGCGCTACCACTCCCTCGTCGTGCGGCCCGAGTCCGTGCCTCCGGAGTTGGCGGTCACGGCCACCTCGACCGACGGCGTCGTGATGGGCCTGCGGCACCGGTCGCTGCCGATCGAGGGGGTGCAGTTCCACCCCGAGTCGGTGCTGACCCCCTCGGGGCCCGCGTTGCTCAGCAACTTCCTCGGGCAGTTGGGGGCCGGGGCGGTCGCCACCTGGGGCGGCTAGCCGGAACGCTTGTGGCGGAGGGGGCCGGCGCCGAGCGTCGTGCTGCTTGTCGTGGTGGTGCCGCGTAGCCCTTGCGACGACGTCGACGTGGTCGTCGAACCGGTGGTCGTGGTATTGGACTGGCAGACCGAGATGGTGACCGTGCTGCCGTTGTTCACCTGGGTCCCCGCCTGCGGGTCCTGACCGTCGACGTTGCCGTTCTGAGCGTTGTTGGCGCAGCCGGTGTCAGTGTTGGTGTTGGCGACGAGGCCGGCGGCCGTGATGTTGTTCTGCGCCGAGGAGGCTGTCTGCCCGATGACGTTCGGAACCGTCGCGCAGGGACCGTTCGAGATGACGAGATTCACAGCCGCGTTGGGCATCACGGTCGCGTTCGGACCAGGGTTCTGCGACGACACCAACCCCGAGCCCACCTGGCTGGAGCACGCACTCGACTGGCTCCCCACGTTCAGGCCCTTCTGCGAGAGCAGCGAGCCCGCGGCGGCGGGAGATTGTCCGATGACGTCGGGCACGCTGACCGAAACCTGGTTGCCCGACACGGTCAGCACGACCCGCACATTCGCCTTGACGCTCGATCCGCCGGCCGGGTCCTGGCTCAGCACGGTGCCGACCGGCTGCGTGCTGTTGTTGTTGAAGACAACCCGGTAGTTGAGATTCGCCGCCGTCAGCGCTTGTTCGGCCGGAGCGAGTTGCTTGCCGACGACGTTGGGCACCTGGACGGTGGGGATGTTGGGCCCGTCGCTGATAACGAGGTTCACCTTGGAGTCGCGCGACACCGACGTCCCGGCCGCGGGATTGGTCGAGAGAACGAGGCCCTTGGCCGTGTTGCTCGTCCTGAAGGTAGTCGTGCCGACCGCGAGGTGATCGGCCTGCAGCGTCTGCGTCGCGGCGGTCGAGGTCTTCCCAACCACGTCGGGCACGGTCACGGCGCCGGCCGCCAGCGAGCTGAACAGGAAGTAGGCGATGACACCGAGTGCCAGGAGCAACAGGAGCAGCAGCAGGATGAGGTTGCGCGTCCTCCGCTTGCGGGCCTCGTCCTCGCGGTCGTCCACGACGGCCACCCCGCCCGCAGGAACGGCCATGGTGCGGCCGGTGGTCGGCGCCAACATGGTGGTAGCGGCCGCGCCGGCGGCGGCCGCGCCCATGACGCCGGTCAGGTTCGGGTCACCCGCCTCGACGGGACGGCCGTCGGCGAAGCGCAGGAGGTCCGCCCTCAACTCCTCGGCCGATCCGTAGCGCGCGGCCGGATCCTTGGCCATCGCCTTCATAATCACCGCCTCGAGGGCGGCGGGACACGCCGCGTTGGCAGCGCGGGGCAGGGCGGGTTGGTCGCGGACGTGCTTGGACGCAACGGCGACGGGCGAGTCGCCCGTGAACGGGGGGCGGCCGACCGCCATCTCGTAGAGGACGACGCCGAGCGAGTAGATGTCGCTGCGCGCGTCGACGGTCTTGCCCTCGGCCTGCTCGGGCGAGAAGTAGGCCGCCGTGCCCATAACGGCGCCCGTCTGAGTGAGGCTCTCCTCGGTGTTGACGGCGCGGGCGATGCCGAAGTCGGTCACCTTCACCTCGCCGTCGGGCGTGATGAGGATATTGCCGGGCTTCACGTCGCGGTGGACCACGCCGTGGCGGTGGGCGAAGGCGAGGGCCGCGGCGACGCCGGCGCCGATCTGCGCGATCTGGTTGGGCGGCAGCGGTTGCGGGTCGCGGAGCACGGCCGAGAGCGAGCGGCCGTCGATGTACTCCATCACGATGAAATAGACGCCGTCGTCCTCGCCCCAGTCGAAGACGGGGACGATGTTGGGGTGCGACAGGTTGGCGGCGGCCTGCGCCTCCCGGCGGAAGCGCTCGACGAACGTCTTGTCGACCGAGAGCTCGGGGAAGAGCACCTTGAGGGCGACCGGCCGATCGAGTTGGAGATCGATGGCCCGGTAGACCTGGGCCATGCCGCCGCGCGCGACCAGGTGGGTGAGCTCGTACCGACCCATGTAGGTGCGAGGCGTCTCGACGGGCTGCATGCCGGGCCGAGCCTACGCTGGACGCCCTGGCGGGCGGGGTTGGAGTGAGCTGAGTGGCGGGACCGGCGTCACGGGATACCTCCTGCCGTGGCGGTGGGCTTGGTCGTTGTCGTCGATCCGTTGGGAGCCGTCGTGGTCGTCGTGGTGGTCGTCGGCGCCGTCGTGGCCGTTGATACCCAGGTTCGGGCATCGTGCAGTGAGGGCTTCTGCACACCGAAGGCGAGCGCGTTGGCGGCGGCGGTCGAAAGCTGATCCTTCCTGACGCCAGTCCGGTCGACCACCTTGGGGTGGAACCACAGCACGCCACCCTGTTGCCCCTGCAGGATCACCACCCGGTCCCCCCGGAGGGTGACGATCCAGTTGTCGTAGGCGTACCAGCGGAGCACGTAGTAGGCCGCGATCGGGACCGCGGCGACCAGGATGACGAACCCGAGCACCCGGAACGTCACGCGGCGCGGGATGCCGAGGCGGTGGCGGCGCTGGCGGCGGGTCTCCTTCTCCTTGCGCTTCGCCTCGTCCGCCGCCGGGGCCTGTTCGGCGAGCGGCACGCGGGTCGACGTGCGTGCCACCGACACCGCGCCCGCGGCGGCCGTGCCGGCGAAGAACTCGTCGCTACGCGGCCCGTCCTCACCCAGGGTCCTCGTCTCGCTGCCGAAGCCGAGGCGGGCGCCGGGCGCCAGGGTGTCCGAGTCGGAGCCGGAGTCGGAGTCGGAGTCGGAGGAGGAGAAGGCCGGGAGCGCCGCGATCTCGCTCAGCTGGAGGGTCTGGGTCACGTCGGACTCGTCTGCGTCTTCGCCGTCCGCGCCGGGCTCCTGGGGCGCCGCTGACGCGGCAGCGCCGTTGGGAACCGCGGCGGCGGCGGAAGCGCTCGCAATCGTTATGGCGGCGGTGCTCGCCCCGATCGGCGTGACCTTCGAGGCGCCGTCGGTGCCGTTGTCGCCGACTTGGACGTCGACGACGACCACGGTGATGTTGTCGGCGCCGCCGTGCTCGTTCGCCACTTCGACCAGCCGGGTGGCCGCCTCCTCGGGGTCGCGGACCTCGCCGAGGATGACGGCCATCTCGTCCATGCCGACCTCGTTGGACAGGCCGTCGGAGCACAGCAGGAGGCGGTCGCCGGTGCGCAGCTGCAACTCCCACATGTCCGTCAACACCTCGGAGGACACGCCCAAAGCCCTGGTCAGGATATGGCGCTGTGGGTGGACGGCGGCCTCGGCCACAGTCATCTCGCCCTGGCGCATCCGCTCCTCGGCGAGGCTGTGGTCGGCCGTCACCTGGAAGAGGTGGCCGTCGGAGTAGACGTACGCCCTGGAGTCGCCGACATTGGCCAGGGCCAGGGTGTCGTGGCCCTCGTCCCCGCCGACCAGCGCCACCGCCGTGAGCGTGGTGCCCATGCCCCGCAGGTCCGCATTGCTCTGGCTCTCGTGCCACACTGCGGCGTTCGCCTCCGAGAACGCGTCGCGCAGCCCGTCGACAGTGGGCTCGCGCTCGAAGGCCTGTTGCAACGTCTCGACGGCGACCCGCGCCGCCACCTCGCCGCCCACATGGCCGCCCATGCCGTCCGCCACCGCGTAGAGGTTCGGCCGCTCGAGCGGCATGTCCTGATTGATGGGGCGGACCCGCCCGACGTCTGTCGCCGAGCCGGACCGCAGCACGGTCAACGCGAGACCTCGAACACGGTCGAGCCGACCTGGAGCATGTCGCCCTTGCCGAGGCGGACCGCCTTTGCGATCTGCTCGGAGTTGACGTAGGTGCCGTTAGTCGAGCCCAGGTCCTCGACCCAGAGCTGGTCGTTGTGCCGGAAGAGCCGGGCATGGAGCGTCGAGGTGTAGATGTCCTCGGGCATGGAGACGCCGCAGCCGGGCGATCGGCCGATGGTCAGCTCGTCGTCGAGGTCGTAGCTGCGGCCGGCGTGCGAGGGCGGCTGGACCACCTTGAGGTAGAGCTGCCGGCGACGGCTCTGTTTGGGCGGGGCGGCCGTTTTGTTCGCGCTGCGCTCTTCGCGGCGTTCCTGGCGCTTCTGCCAACGCGGCTTCCGGATGGTGGCCGGGCTCATCTCGACCCAGACGGCGCGGATGACGCGCAGGAAGAAGAGGAAGATCAGCGCGATGACCCCCCACTGCATCACGTGGAGGACGGCGTTCAGATTCTGCGTGGCGATGAGCACCGCCCCCGCATTCTGTGCGGTCACGACATTTCGAAGATGAGTCTCGTCGACCCCACGCTGACCTCGTCCCCGCTGGCGAGGAGCTGCTCCCGGACCGGGGTGCCGTTCACCCTGGTGCCATTAGTGGACCCGAGGTCGGTGACGAAGACGCCGTCGTCCTTCCGACGCAGCTCCGCATGGCGGCGGCTCACATTGGAGTCGGCGAGCACCACGTCACACTCGGGTAGACGGCCGATGACCAGGGCATCCGAGCCGATCGACAGGCGCCGGCCGTCGGGCAGGACGAGCTCGGCCAGAACGCCGCCGTCCTCGCTCTCGTGGACCTCTGCGGTGACGGTGAAACGGCCCGGCTTGAGATTGGAGCCCTCGAAGATCTCGACCTCGACCGGGCCGACGAAGGAGTAGCCCTCGATCCGCGCGTGCTCGCGGGCGGCGTCGGAGAGCTCGCGCGACAGGGCGTCGATGAAGTTGGCGAACCGGTTGACGTCGGCCGGGGACAGGGTGACGGCGAAGGAATTGGGCGCGATCAGCCCGCGCACGCCGACCCGCCGGTGCAGGTCCATTTCGCGCGTAAGCCTCCGCCCGATCTCGACCGGTTGGAGGTTGCTTCGAAACGGTTTGGCCAACGTGCCCTCCACCAGGCGCTCGAGTCGCTCCTCAAACTGCTGGAGTCCCATGGTCCTCGCAAGACTACTTGGCCGGGCCCATCAACTGGGCCCCGGCAACCGTCTGACCTGGTCACCTATACCCACAATCAGCCTTTTGGCCGACATGGGCGACCCCTGGCAGCGACTACTGTTGGCCGGTCACTCGGGCGAGTGGCGGAATTGGCAGACGCGCAGGATTCAGGTTCCTGTGTCCGAAAGGATGTGGGGGTTCAAGTCCCCCCTCGCCCACCACGGCGCCAACGCCTCGTAGCCGCCCTCTCGGTAGCGGGCGAGCTGCACCGAGACCCAGGTCTTGGACACCCCCTGGGACCGGGTCACCTCCCTGACCTCTCGGCCCTCGAGGACCACTGCATCGACCACGTAGCGAGCCAGCGCCATCCGACCACCCATGCCTCTGAGTGTCCCGGATGATCCGCGACATGGCGTCCTCTATGAGCTGGAACAGCACACCCCCCTCGCCCACCACTCCTGTGGGGCTCCCCTGGCCTCATCCCATCCCGACGATCGGGCGTCGCGTGGGACTCGGAAGCGGCGCCGGAGAAGAGGGCCTCTCGGTCGTTTGAAGAGGTCGCCGTGGAAGCACGCCAGCCCGTCAACCTCCACCGGTCTCGCCAAGTCGAACACGCCGCCAGCCGAGGCGATCATCCCGTTTTTGTCGATCGGGCCCCTCGACGCTCCGGGCCGTCCCCGTCGGGAGCCCGCAGGCGGTCGTACGCCGGGTCGTCGCAGTCGCGCGTCGGCCGCCAGTAGGCGCCGGCGTCGTCTCCGGCCGGCACGGATTCCGGGACGACGCGACGGTAGGCGAGCTTCCAGGATCCTCCGGTACAGCGGAAGTAATCAATGTAGCGACCGTGGCCGGTGACCTGCGTCGTCCCGACCGTGCCGTGGAAGACATAGAAGGTCTCGCCCCAGGCCTCGTCGCCGTCGACGTCGACGTCGAAGATCGACTGACCGATGAGATGGTGCATCGAGCTCATCGGCCCGGGCCCGCAGACGAAGTCGGCGAACTCCTCACCGCTTCCCTTGAACGTGCCGTGATCGTCGAAGGAGTCCTCGGTGTAACAGGACGCGATGCGATCGCGGTCGCCGCGGTCGACCGCGGAAGAGAGGACCGCGATCAGCTCGGCGAGCTCCTGCTTGTCGACCGGGTTGTCC
>DATAYX010000278.1:0-4870 GCA_036272355.1 Acidimicrobiales bacterium | reverse complement strand
ATCGGCAGCGCCGAGGGCCGTCAGGGCTTCCTGGCCGGCCGGCTCGATCTCCACCCGGGTGAGATCTTCGACGCCGCCGGGAACCCGGCGGGCTCCGTCGAAGCGGTGGAGCTGGTGACGATCGGCCAGCGGCGCGGCATGGGCCACGGTGGCGACGGCAAGCGGCGTTACGTCACACACGTCGACGTCACGGCGCGGCGCGTCACCGTGGGCGGCGCGGAGGCGGTCACTCGTTCGTCCGTGTATCTGCCAAGCGATTCGGTCACATGGGTGGACGCGCCCCTGGTCGGTGGTGCACGGGCGGTGGCGCAGGTAAGCGCGCACGGGCGGCCGGTCCGGTGCACCGTGGACAGGGACGAAGAGCGAGGGGGGCTGGTGGTCCGCTTCGACGCGGCCCAGCGACCGGTCGCCCCGGGCCAGACCGTCGCCCTCTACGACGCCGACGATCCTGCCGCCGTGGTCGGCGCGGGCATCGCTGCCTGACATGGCGGGCAGCGGGTCGGGCGGGAAGAGCGGGAAGGCGTCGCAGGAGGCGGCGGCGCGGGCGAAGGACCTGCGGGCCCAGATCCAACACCACAACGAGCTGTACTACGCCCTCGGCGAACCGGAGATCCCAGACGCCGAGTACGACCTCTTGATCGTCGAGTTGCGCCAGCTCGAATCGGACCATCCAGACCTGGCCACCCCCGACTCCCCGACCCAGCAAGTGGGCGCGTCCGCCCCGACGGGGCTGTTCCAAGAGGTGCGCCACCGGGTGCCGATGATGAGCCTCGACAACGCGTTCTCCGAGGAGGAACTCCGGGCATGGTCCGAACGGCTGCGGCGCGCCGTGCCCGATCTCGACCTGGCCTCGCTCGCGTTCTCGACAGAGCCGAAGGTCGACGGCGTGGCCATGTCGTTGATCTATGAGAAGGGGAAGTTCGTCCAGGCGGCCACCCGCGGTGACGGTGTGACCGGTGAGGACGTCACGGCCAACGTCGCCACCGTCGACGACGTGCCGCACGAGTTGGCCAAGGCGGGTGGCCCGTATCCCAACGTGCTCGAGGTGCGGGGGGAGATCTACATGCCTGTGGCCGAGTTCGAGGCAATGAACAAGCGGCAGGCCGATGCGGGGGAACGCCTCTTCGTCAACCCGCGCAACTCGGCGGCCGGCGCGCTGCGGCAGAAGGACCCGGCCGTCACCGCGAAGCGACCGCTCCACTTCTGGGCCTATGCGGTCGGCTTCGTCGAGGGCGCACCGGCGAAGAGCAAGTGGCCGGCGAAGACGCAGTCCGAGACGCTGGCCCAACTGGCGAAGGCCGGCCTCCCCGTGAGCCCCGATGCCCGGCGGGTTGAGGGCATGGAAGCGGTCGGGTTGCGGTGCCGGGAGCTCGAGGCGGAACGGCATGCGCTCGCCTACGAGATCGACGGCGTCGTGTCCAAGGTCGACGATTTCGCCGTCCAGGCGGTGCTCGGATTCACGTCACGGGCGCCC
Source organism: Acidimicrobiales bacterium (assembly GCA_036272355.1). Taxonomy (GTDB): domain Bacteria; phylum Actinomycetota; class Acidimicrobiia; order Acidimicrobiales; family RAAP-2; genus Bog-473. The sequence goes on along the minus strand of DATAYX010000278.1, from coordinate 3,396 downwards.
CGGTGGGCCATCGCTTTCAAGTTCCCGCCCGAGGAGCGCACGACGCGGCTGCTCGACATCATGGTCTCCATCGGGCGGACCGGCCGGGCGACACCGTTCGCCCGGCTCGAGCCCGTGTTCGTCGGTGGGTCTACCGTCGGCGTGGCGACGTTGCACAACGAGGACCAGGTCGCAGCGAAGGGCGTCCGTCCGGGAGACCTCGTGATCGTGCGCAAGGCGGGCGACGTCATTCCCGAAGTCGTCGGGCCGGTCAAAGAGGGCCCGGGCGTGCCGGCCCGGCGCAAACCCAAGTGGAAGTTCCCGTCGAAGTGTCCGTCGTGTGGCGAGCCGCTCACCCGGCTGCCGGGTGAGAGCGACACGTTCTGCACCAACATCGATTGTCCGTCGCAGCGGGTACAGCGGATCGTGCACTACGCGTCACGGGGAGCGATGGACATCGAGAGCCTGGGCGAGGAGCGAGTGTTCCAGCTCGTCGGGGCCGGGCTCATCAATGACCCGCCCGACCTCTACGGCCTCACCGTCGAGCAGCTGGTGCGGTTGGAGCGCTTCGCGCAGATCTCGGCGCGGAATCTGGTGGCGGCGATCGAGGCGTCGAAGGCGCAGCCGTTGAGCCGCCTGCTGGTGGCGTTGGGGATCCGACACCTCGGGCCGACGGGGGCGCGGGCGCTGGCGCGCGCCTTCGGGAGTCTCGAGGCGATCGAGGCTGCGGGTGGCGAGGCGCTGGCGGCCGTGGAGGGCGTGGGCGGGGTGATCGCGGCGAGTGTCGCCGAGTTCCTGACGCAGAACGGGCCGGTACTCGAGCGCCTGCGGGCGGCCGGGGTCAACACGGAGGAGCCGGGGGCCGCAGGAACGACGGGCGGCGGAGCCGGGGCGGCCGACGTCGTGGAGCAGACGCTGGCGGGGAAGACCGTGGTGGTCACCGGTGCGGTGCCGGGGTACACGCGGGAGGGGGCCGAGGAGGCGATCACGGCGCGGGGCGGCAAGTCGCCTGGGAGTGTGTCGAAGAAAACCTTCGTCCTCGTCGTGGGGGACGCGCCGGGGGCGAGCAAGACCAAGAAGGCCGAGGAGCTCGGTGTGCCGACCCTCGACGCAGCGGGGTTCGACGCGCTGCTCGAGTCGGGCGCGCTGCCCTGATGTGGCCTGGGCGGGCCGCACGGCAATGGGCGTGCTGGTAGGGGGGTGTCCACCGCAGTGGGACGCGATGTCAGTAGCCTGAAAACCGCCCGATGCCCCTGATATCTGATTCCATCGGCCGGGTCCTTGGGAAGCGGTACCGGCTGCTCTCCGCTCTGGGCACCGGCGCTTCCGCTCACGTGTATCTGGCCGAGGACGTGTCGTTGCAGCGCCATGTCGCGGTCAAGGTGCTCCAGCCGGGCCTCGCCGCGGACGAGGCCTTCTTGAAGCGGTTCCGGGCCGAGGCGCGCTCGGTCGCGTCGCTGAACCACCCCCACGTGTTGCGGGTCTTCGACTGGGGTGAGGAGGCGAGTGAGCCGTACCTGGTGCTGGAGTACTTGGGGGGCGGCTCGCTGCGGGACCTCCTGGACCGGGACGTGCGGTTGACGCACGCCCAAGCGGCGGTGCTGGGTGCCGACGTGGCGCAGGGGCTGGCGTACGCACACGTGCGGGGACTCGTGCACCGTGACGTGAAGCCGGCCAACTTGTTGTTCGATGATGAGGGCCGGGTCCGGATCGCGGACTTCGGCGTGGCACGGGCCCTGGCAGAGGCGGCATGGACCGAGCCGGCGGGGGCGATGGTCGGGACGGCTCGGTACATCTCGCCGGAGGCGGCGGAGGGCAAGCCGGTGGACGGGCGTGCCGACGTCTACTCCTTGGCGTTGGTGCTCTACGAGGCGGTGACGGGGACTGTTCCCTTTGTCACCGACACGACGATGGGAACGTTGGCGGCACGGATCGGACAAACGTTGCCACACGATCCGGCCTTGGGCCCCTTGGACGACGTGTTGGCGCGGGCCGCGGCGCCCGACGTGTCGGCCCGGCTGGACGCCGCGGGGTTGTCGGCCCGCCTGGGGGCGCTGGCGGCTGCCTTGCCTTCGCCCGCACCGTTGCCGCTCGTGTTCCAGCATGTCGAGAAGTCGGCGCCGATCGCCGGCTTCCAGGCGCCCGGGGTCGGGGAGCTGACCGAGACCGGCGTGGCCGGGGTGGGCGTGGGCGCGACGACCGTGGTGGGCGGCGGGACCATGGTGGCGGCGGGAGCCCCGGTCGGGACCAAGGCCGGCCCCGGTGAGGTCTTCGACGCCGAGGCCTTCGGACGCTCCAAGGGAGCGGCAGCGGGTGCGCCGATGCCGGCGCCGAAGAGGCAGCGCTGGTGGAACCGGCGCCGGACCTGGGTGATCGCCGCCGTCGCGCTGGCGCTCGTGTTGCTGGCGGCCGGCCTGGCGGTGGCGTTCGGGACCAACGCGTTGACGCCGTCGCACCCGACGCCGGCGCTGGCGAACTTGACGGTCCCCGAGGCGCGGACGTCGTTGGCGAAGGTTCACATGAACCTGGCCGAAGGAAAGCCGATCAAGTCGATCACGGTGGGATCGGGCGACATCGTGTCGCAGACCCCGAAGGCCGGCATCTCGGTCAAGGAGGGCACGACCGTCACCGTCGTGGTCTCCGACGGGCCGCCCAACGTCACGGTGCCGAACCTGTCGGGCATGACGTGTCCGCAGGCATCCAACGCCCTCACGGCGGCGCACTTCAAGTCGGTGTGCGCGCCCGGGGCCTACAACAACAACGTGCAGGCGGGCGTGCTCGACATCTGGACGATTGGCTCGACGCAGAACCCCACGCAAGCGCCCTACGGCGCGACCATCACATTGGTGCCGTCACTGGGCCACGAGCCAGCAACCGTCCCGAACATCCCGAGCAGCTACACGTTCGCCCAGGCGCAGGCTGCGCTGCAGGCGGTCGGGCTTACGGCGACGCAGAACAACCAGTCGAGTACGACGGTGCCGAACGGGCAGGTGATCTCTACGTCACCGGCCAGCGGCCAGCAGGCCCCCTACGGCTCGGCGGTGACGGTGAACGTGTCGACCGGTCCGCCCACGACGACGGTGCCCAACGTGAAGGGTGACACCGTGCAACAGGCGACGGGCACACTTCAGCAGGCGGGGCTCAGCGTCTCGGGGGTGTCCGGCGACCCCTCGCACAATGTGGTCGGGACCCAGCCCTCCGTCGGCTCGACCGTGCCGACCGGTTCGTCCGTCCAGCTCTTCACCCACTGACCGACTCGACCACTCCATCTCCCGTGGCCCTGCCGTTCGACCCGAGCTGTGACCTCTGCGAGGCGGCGCGCCTGTCGGAGTGGCACCACGAGGACGACGTGTGCTGGGTGGCCGATTGCGAGGTCTGCGGCGTGCCCATGGTGGTGTGGAAGCAGCACGGCCCGGT
>DATAYX010000277.1:0-2790 GCA_036272355.1 Acidimicrobiales bacterium | reverse complement strand
CCGCACTTCGCGGTGTTGGGGCCCCGAAGGATCACGTCGTGCACGCCCTTCGTACATCGTGTGACCCATCTCGTCGTCCACGGCCAGCGCAATGGTGGCGTCGCACGAGACCCGGCGCACGGCCTGCATGCTGACGAAACCGCCCCGCTCCAAGTCACCGGCCAGGTCTGACTCCTCACCGGACTCGCCGAGGAGGGCGGCGATGGGCACGTGCACGACGACGAAGTAGGGGCTCGGCGCGGACGACTCCCCGCCGCCTTCTCTCCCACACCGGACCAATCCCATGAAGGCGTCGGCCATCCGCTGGTCCCATGACACCTCTCCGTCGCCCGAGGGGATCTCCTTGGCGATCGACTCGAGACGAGACCGGGCTTCGGCGAACGACTCCGGCGGGAGCTGTACCGTCATGGTCCGTACCGCTTCGTTGCAGCGGAGCGAACGCCGCTCTTGCTCGACGACCGGGTCCCGTGGCAGTGCGGTCCGCATCGATCCCGCCAGGACGGCGAGCTCTCGCACCGACCGCCGACGGGCCTCGTGGAGCAGCTCGCTCTCGGTCTCGGGCGTCGCCGTCTCGGCGACCGCCCGCAGCTTGTCGAAGCTGATCTCGCCGGCCTGGAGTGCACCGATCAGCTGTGGGACGTCCCATGCCTTCTGCGCCACCCGGACAAGGGCCCGTGCGGAGGGCGTCGAGACCTGGAAGCGGTCCGCGGCCCACGCAGCGGCGGAGGTGGCGCCGTCGTCGTAGTGGGCGCCCCTCCGCTCGGCCTCGCCGATCAGCTGGACGATGTGGCCCTCGAGTGCCGACCGGAACCGGAACAGATCATCGAGGCGCTCGCCCAGATCTGCGTTGGACATCGCCGCGATCACGCTGTTGCCGAGAGGCGGAAGTGACAGCACGGCTTCGGGGGCGGTTTCGATCCGCGTCATCGCCGGGGGAATGGTCGCGGGGCTCCTCTGTCGGAGATCCCCAATATGCCCGGCGCGCTCGGTCACCCGACCCCCACAGCCACCGAGGGCGCCGCGACCAGGGAATTTCATCTCCGCTGCCCTCCCCAGGGCAATGTTCCCGTCCGGAAAGGCCCGTTGCGTCCCCCTCTCGGGCGTCTTCGCCCAGAAACCGTGAGATTCCAGGCCAGGGCCGGTTCCCGAAGGGATGGTGCTAGCTCGGAGGAAGCTGGCCCACCACGCACGGGGGCGGAGCCTGCGGGGGGTGGGGAGGGCAATGGTGCGACGCACCATGCGTCGGACGCCGCCCGAACACAGCGCACTCGCCGAGACACCGGCCCACCGCCCCGCGCACGCCAGTGAGGGGGATCCCCTGATGGCCGTGGGACCCACCCCGACCCACCGTTGGTGGCGGCGCGGTCACGTGGAGGTCGAATCGACCATCCCGATCCCCGAGTCAGGCCTCGACGCAGAGCCGATCCCGCTCGGCGTCCGGCTGGCCCAGACGTCCACCCACCTTCTCGACAGAGTCGAAGCTCGTACGCTCAAGCTGGCGAGGCGCGCGAAGAGCAAGGCGCCGCTGATCGCCCTTTCGGTGTTCTGCCTCTGCATGCTCTCCTTCGGCTTTCTCATCGGCATAGCCCCGAGCTCGGGTGACGCTCACCGTTCGGCGGCGGCCTCGCACGTCCGCCATCACGGACGAGACGCCAGCGCCACGTTCGCCAACAGCGAAGGCAACAAGCTCCGGATGCTTGGAGCCGACGCCCGCAGCGCCAACCTCGCGCCGGCTACGTCGGCCCCCGCAGCTGCTCCGGCCTCGCTGGCGAACCAGCCGCCGCTCGCCGCTCGGGAGAACTTCGCCTTCGCCCCGTACTGGACACTGGCGCAGTCGTCGAACTTCAACATCACCGGCTTGTCGACGCTGGCCTACTTCTCCATCGACGTGAACCCCAATGGCACGCTCGACGAAAGCGGCTCCGGCTGGAACGGCTTCCAGAGCCAGGATCTGACGAATCTGATCACTCGGGCGCACGCTGCCGGTGAACGGGTCGTCCTGACCGTCACGGACTTCGACCAGGGCTCGTTGAACGCACTCACGTCGTCGGCGTCGGCTCCGGGCACGCTCTCGTCGGCCCTGATCCCCCTCCTCGACGCCAAATCACTCGATGGCGTGAACTTCGACTTCGAGGGCAGTGGCAGCAGCGACCAGGCGGGGCTGACCAACCTGGTCACCGCGGTGGCCGGCGCGTTGCGGGGCGCCGATCCGCACTGGCAGATCACGATGGACACCTATGCGTCCTCGGCGGGCGACTCCGGCGGCTTCTACAACCTGCCCGCTCTTGCGCCCGCAGTCGACGCCTTCTTCGTCATGGACTACGAGCTGAATCTGCAAGCCACACCCTCGGCCGCCTCGCCACTCACGAGCGGCCAGTTCAGCAGCCTGACCACGTTGCAGCAGTACACCTCGGCCGTCCCGGCGTCCAAAGTCATTCTGGGCGTGCCGTTCTTCGGCATCGACTGGCCCACCAACAACGGCACGATGGCGGCAAACGCCACCGGCGGAGCCAACGACATCCCCGACTCCCAGGCGGCGGCGAACGGTCCCGAGTACTGGGACCCCGTCACCGACACCGCGTGGACGAGCTACCAGGTCGGCAACCAGTGGCACGAGTCGTACTACGAAGGTCTGAACGGACTCTTCGATGTCTCCCAGTTGGCCGCGCACTACAACGCACGCGGCGTCGGCATCTGGGCCCTCGGGATGGAGAACAACGACGCCCAGATGATCGCGGCGCTCGACGGCATCAACCCGGGCCCAGCGCCGGGCACGGGCCCACAGGCCAC
>DATAYX010000276.1:0-4563 GCA_036272355.1 Acidimicrobiales bacterium | reverse complement strand
CTCGACCTGTTGTGCCGGCAGACCGATTCCCCCGAGCACCAATGCCGCTTCACCTGGAGCAAGGACGCAGTGGCGTTCTGGGACAACCGGGCGGTGCAGCACTACGCCTCGAGCGACTACTGGCCGCAGCGCCGGACGATGGAGCGGGCGTCGATCGTGGGGACCCGACCGGCCCGGACGTGATCAGCTCGGCGGCTGCCCGTACGCGGTCACCGAGATGAAGCGCACCGGGAGCTTGCTCAACCGGACCGGCCCGTGCGGGACCTCGCCGTCGAACTGCAGCGAGTCGCCGATCGTCATCAGGTAGGACGCGCCGGCGTAGCCGTACTCCATCTCTCCTTCGAGCATGTAGAGGAACTCGGTGCCGGGGTGCTGGTAGAGCGGGAACACCTCGCTCTCACTGGTCAGGGTGACCAGCATGGGCTCCATGCGCTTGGCGGGGCCCCGCATGGAGCCGAGCAGCTGGTAGCGGTGGCCGCTCCGGGTGCCGGGGCGCCCCAGCTCCGGGCCGCCTCCGGACTTCGTGTACAACGCGTCGCGTTCCTCGTCGAGGCCCTGGAACAGAGAGGTGATGGGCACCTCGAGGACCTCGGCGAGGCGGGAGAGCGTCGCGAGGCTCGGTGAGACCTGGGCGTTCTCGATCTTGCTGATCATCGCCCGAGACAGCCCGACCCGTTTGGCCAGTTCCGCCGACGACAGACCGACCTCCCGGGCCCGGCTGCGGACGCGCCAGCCGATGACCGACTCGATCTGCGTCGCACCTTGCTGAGTCGAGGCCGGAAGGGGTTCCGCGTCCTCGTCGTGCGCGTGCGGCGCCCGTGCCGCTTTCACGGCGGAACCCCCGTCGGGCCGCCGGGGACTCATGCCGCGGTGTGCACCGAGGCGTCGTCGCCGATGACGACGTCGCGCTCCGACGCGTCGTAGGTAGGCGGTGCCGAGGCGGCCTGCGGCTGCTCCCCACCGGCGTCGACCTCGATGCGGCGGCTGACGGTCTCGACCGCGACGGGGGCGCGCACCGACAGGACGCCGTGCTCGGCGCGGGCGCGGAGCTCGTGCAGGTTCCAGCTGTCCCCGACCCAGAGGCGCCGGCGGAACGTGCCGTGCTGGCGGCCGGACTCGATGACGTCGACGCCGGGGCCCCTGGCCGGCTGGCGGCGCAGCGTGACGACGACGGCGCGTCCTTCGACGGACACGTCGATGTCGCCGGGCGCGACACCTGGGGCGTCGAACTCGATGACCAGCTCGTCGCCGGTGCGGTAGACGTCGTAGGCCAGTGGCGTGGCGACGGCCTCGTGAACGGTGGTGAGCTGCTCTATCTCCTCTTCACGGAGGGGACGCAACGTTCGCAGTGGATCGACGATCTGAGGCATGGGGACCCCCTTCCTTCGGCTCGGCCTGTGTGTACACTCAGAATACCCACGATTAACTGAAAGTCAACACCTCCGAGCCAGCGGTAGGCCTCTCCGGCGGCAACCCCGAGCGGGCCGGCCCCGGACAGGGGTGGGGGCGCCGTGGCCGTTGGAGGCAGCGAACGTAGTGTTCGGGCATGGGTGGGGTCGGGCGTTTCGCTCGCCGGCTGCGTGATCGTGACGACGATCACCTGCCCCTGGGCGCCGGGCCGGTCTCGAACGGCGAGTTCATCCCGGCTGCGCCCACCGCCCACGACGGCGCCGTCAATGCGCTGATCCGCCGCTCCGTCGACGACGCGAGCCGGCGCGCCGGCGTCGACCGCCGGCGCTTCCTCCAGGGTGCGGGCGCCGTCGCCGCGTCGCTGGGCGCGTTGGAGCTGGCGGCCTGCTCGCCCGGCGCGACGCGCCAGGCCGGCCCGACGCACGGCGGGCACTTCAAGGTGCCCCCGCCGGAGGACACCGCGGCGTGCGAGCACGCGTTGAGCGGTTCGGAGTTCATCTTCGACGTGCACACGCACCACGTCATCCCGGGCGGGCCGTGGGTCCAGAACTCGCCCGAGACGACGTCACTCGTCCTCTCGATGCTCCCGGAGGGCTGTACCGACTCGCCCCAGCTCGACTGTGTCGACCGGGCCAACTACCTCCACGACCTCTTCCTGGCCAGCGACACGACGGTCGCGGTGCTAACCGATGTCCCCAACTCGGGCCCGTCCAACGCTCCGATCCCGTTCGCCGACGCGCTGAGCACCCAGGAGATCACGGCCGGCCTCACCGGTGGCGGCGCCAGCCGCGTGCTCGTCGAGAACATCATCGCTCCCAACGTCGGACCCCTCGCCGCGACGCTCGACGAGATGTCGAATGCGATGGCGCAGGGCCGCCCCGCCGCCTTCAAGGTGTACACGGCATGGAGCCCGTCCGGTCAGGGCTTTTCGCTCGAAGACCCGGCGATCGGCCTGCCCACCGTGCAGCACGCGTACGACCTCGGCGTCAAGGTGTTCGTCGCGCACAAGGGCCTCCCCTTGGTGAACTTCGATCCGGCGTTCAACGGTCCGGACGACATCGTGGCGGTGTCGCGCCAGTTCGTCGACATGCAGTTCGTCGTCTATCACGCGGCCTGGGATCCGAGATACGTCGAAGGCCCGTACGACGCCAAGGCCACGATCGGCATCGACTCCTTGCTCGCCGCACTCGACAAACACGGGGTCCCGCCGAACGACAACGTCTGGGTGGACGTCGCCACGTTGTGGCGCCAGCTCCTGACGCAGCCCGACCAGGCCGCGCATGCCATCGGGAAGCTTCTCAGCCGGGTGGGAAAGAGCCGCGTGCTGTGGGGCACGGACGCGGTCTGGTACGGAAGTCCCGAGCCGCAGATCATGGCGATGCGGTCGTTCGGGATCAGCCAGGAGTTCCAGGACCGCTACGGCTACCCCGAACTCACCGATCAGGTGAAGGCCGGCCTGTTCGGGCTCAATGCGGCCGAACTGTTCGGCATCGATCCGACCGCGACGCGCTGCGGACTGACATCGGATCCGCTCAGCGCGAACATCTCAGAGACGGCCCACCTGCGCGCCGATGGCGCGCTCCCGTCCGCGTGGCGGCCGAACGGTCCGACGTCCCGTCGTCAGATGTTGCAATGGCTCGGATCGTCGACGACCAAGTGGGTGCCTTCCTGACCGAGTGACCCAGGACGGCTATCCGCCGTACGGCCAGGTCCGGACCCAGTCGACCTTCCTGGTGGCGGGCAACGGTGTCATGCCGCGGCGGTACTGGTCGCGGATTCACGGCCGACCGGGGACCGAATAGGGCTGTTCCGGTTGACGGTATATCGGCAACCGATATATAGTCATAGGCATGGCAACGCCCAAGCCCGAGACAGAAGCGTCGCCGGCCGGGCGATTCTCGGGCTTCGGCCGATATGCGGGACCGGCGACGCTGATCCTGTCCAGCTTGGCCGAGGGCCCCAAGCACGGGTACGCCTTGACGAAGGACATCGAGCGATTTGCCGACGTCCGGCTGGCGCCCGGCACGTTGTACGAGGCGCTGAGCCGGTTGGAGGGCCAAGGTCTCATCGAGGCGGTCGAGAGCGACGACCGGCGCCGGCCGTACCGCCTCACCGCCATGGGCGCCGAGGCCCTGCGCGCCCACCTCGCGGCCCAGCGCAAGATCGCGGACCTCGGGCTCCAGCGTCTGGCGGGTTCGTGGGGCGCCGCATGAACACGAAGGTGACCACGCGCCAACGGGCGGAGCGACTGCTCCGTTGGTACCCGAAGGAGTGGCGCGACCGCTACGGCGAGGAGTTCGCCGAGTTGCTCGTCGCGGAGCTCGAAGAGCGGCCGCGTTCACTCGCACGCAACGTCGACCTCGTACGCAGCGGCCTGACCGCCCGCTTGGCGTCGGCGGGGCTCGGTGGTCGGCCGCTCGGACCGGAGGGCGGCGGTCGGCGCAGCCTGGCCACGTTGGCCGCCGCGCTCTCGATCTTCTCGGTCGTGGCGCTGGCATTGTGGGCACAACTCACGATCGGATGGCAGTGGGCGCCACCGGCTACGCGCGCCACGTCGCTCGCCATGGTCGTCATGTCCCTCGGCCTCCTCCTCGTCGGCGCCCTCTGTGCCCTCGCGGGTGTTCCGGTGGCCTGGCTGGCCTTGCGGTCGATGGCAACGAGGTGGCGCCACCTCCTCGGCCCGATCGCCCTCGTGGCCGGGGCCCTCCTCGTGCTCGTCGTGGGGACCCATCACTTCGCCAACGGCTGGCCGGGGACGCGCGGCCATCCCTGGGCCGACCAGGGGCTGGTGCCCGGCGGCGTCGCGGCGTACGCCTGGGCGTCGACGCTTTTCGTGACCTCGTACTGGCTGCATCCCACCGCGCTGGCCCAGTTCCCAGGCGCCGAGGTCGCCTGGATGACCGTGAGCCCTCTCGCCGTGGGCGTGCTCGTCGTCGGCGTCACCCGGATCGTCCGCCGGGTCGATCTCTCGCCGCGCGTCGTGCGCTACGAGCGACGGCTCGGCTTCCTGGCGGCGGTCGCGACGACGATCTTCTTGACCGGCGCGGCGCTGTGGGTCGTCGACGGCGGCTCCGGCCCGCGCAACCTCTTCCGCATCGGATCCATCGACGTCGTGGAGCTGGCCGCACTTGTGCTCCTGGTGGTCGTCGCCGC
>DATAYX010000275.1:0-6260 GCA_036272355.1 Acidimicrobiales bacterium | reverse complement strand
GCCGAGGGACCCGATGGCGACGGGCCGCGCCAGGGCCGCCATGCGCTCTCGCCTCGACTCGGTCCGACGGCGGAGTTCGAGCTCTGGCGTGAGGTGCTCGTGCTCGTCGAGCCACGACATCATCGGCGCCGAGGCGTAGACGAACCCTTGCCACGACAAAAGCCCGATCAGCAACCACGTGGCATTGGCCGTGGCCGCGAGCGCCGCGGCCAGACCCCACATGACCACGGTCAAGGACAACTCCGTCCGAGCGGAGACGATCGCGGCCCAGAGGCTCCGGTCGTCCTCGCTCTTCGGTGTGCGCATGAACACGCCCTCGCGGCGAATGAGGCCCTGGATGCACGCGAACGCGACCGTCCACGAGAGTGACAACCAGTTGATGAAGGCGAAGACCGCCCGCGGGTAGGAAATCCGCGTTCGCATCCGCAACGCCCAGACGGCGCGCAGGAGACCCACTGCGAGCAACATGGCCGGAAGGAGGATCGTGGGTCCGATGAGCGGCCGGATCTCCACGGTCGAACCCGAGAGCAGCAGGGCGGCAACGACGGCGAGGACGAGCGTGAAGCCCAACAGGATGAGGTCGTTCGTCCACTGGAGGCCACCGATCAGATAGTCCAGGCGCTGCCCCACCGTGAGCCGATTGTCCGGATCGCGCGCCCAGGGCATGAGGCTCTTCCAGTGGCGCCGCAGGATCTGCATCCCGCCGAAGCACCACCGGAACCGCTGGCTCTTCAAAGAGACGAAGCTCAACGGCATGATGCCGCGCCCGTAGCTACGGGCCAGGAACAGCCCGGAGTAGCCGGCCATCAGGAGGCGAAGCGACGTCTCGGCGTCCTCCGTGATGCACCATTCGTCCCACCCACCGAGCTCGACGAGCGGTGAGCGCCGAAGGAGGCCCATGGTCCCGGCGAAGATGATCGAGTTCCGTTCGTTGCGCGAGGGCATCGCCGACGAGAAGAAATAGCGATAGGCGTCGTAGCACGCCGTGAGGTACCGATTGCCTTCGAACTCGCGATAGTCCTGGGGGGTCTGCACGAACGAGAGGTTCGGATCGGCGAAATAGCCAACGGTCTCGTCCAACCAGTTCGGCTCGACCAGGTAGTCGGCGTCGACCACGCCGACGATCTCAGCCCGAGGATCCACGTAGCGCTCCAACGCCAGGTTCAACGCACCGGATTTGTAACCGGGCCAGGGGTCCACGTGAACGAACTTCACCCGGGGCTTGTCGGCGCAGTACGCCTCGACCGGTTGCCAGACCTCGGGATCCTGCGTGTTGTTGTCGATCACCACGATCTCGAAATCGGGGTACTCCATGGCCTCGGCGGCCTTGATCGCCTGGATGAGCATGTCGGGTGGCTCGTTGTAGGCGGCGATATGGATGGACACCATGGGCCGATACGACGGGTCCGGCCGGGGGAACTCCCGGGAGTGCCGCACACGGCACACCACGTCGCACGTCTCGAACGCGAATGTGGCGGCGATCACCAGCGCCGCCAGCTCGAGAAGGAACAGCAGGGCGGAAGCCAACGAGCCGATGAAGGAGAAATGGCTGGCCACGGTCACATAGGCCGCGAATCCGAGATACGCGAGTGCCGCCGCGGCGAAGCTGGCGAAGAAGTACTGACCGAGCGGGTTCCAGACCCCGCGCGCCGACGCCACGACAACGGCACAGATGACGACGAACACCTCGCTGGCTTCGACCGGCGCAGCGGGCAACGCCCACCACAGCGCGGCGAGGTAGCCGGCCCCGAACGCGCCTGCGGCCGCAAGCAGGACTCCGGCGAGGCGCGAGGCGACGCGGAGGCGCGACCCCAAGGTGACGAGGAGGAGCGCGGAAATTCCGAGGTTGATGCTGCAGACGAGGAAGACGCTGAACAGCATCCGATTACCTCGAGGCCACAATCGTCTCGATCAAGTCGAGATAACGGCCGAGGTACCGGGGCGCGAGGAAGTTGTCCAGGACGGACGCTTGCGCCGCCCGCCCGAGAGCATCGGACGCTGTGCGATCGCGCAGGAGGTCTGTCACCGCCTTTCCACAGGCGTCAAGGTCCTTCGGGTCTTCGACAAGGACGCCCGTTCGACCGTCACAGATCTGGTCCTGGATGCCGCCGATGGCGCTGGCGACGGTGGGGCGGCTCTTCCACATGGCCTCGGCCACCGTGAGGCCGAACCCCTCGGCGAGACTCTTCTGCACGACAACGGCGGAGTAGCGCTGAAGAGCGTTGACCATGGCCGCGTTCTCTTCGATGTCGTCCATCGGTAGACAGGCCAGGTGGACGCGGGACCTCGCCAACTCGGGCAGCGACGCGACGCACGAGCGCAACTCCTCAAAGGTGGCGAGACCCTCCGGATCGTCAGCCACGGACTCGGGCGACGGTCCGGCCAGCACGAGATGCGCCTCGAGGTCGGGCGGGACCGCCTGCGCGAAGGACTGCGCCACTCCGGCGTGATCCTTCAGTGGATCCCACCGGGACACCTGGGTGACCACAGGGGCGTCAGGCGGCAGGGGCGATTCCTCGATCATCCGCGCGGCATGGTCCACGCGGCCGAGGGAGCCGTCCACGCGCGTGAACACCGCGTCGTCGCCGCTCCAAGGCCGGCGTAACAACCCTGTTGCCGCGAGAACGCTCTGGACCTGGCCTGGCTCCATCGCCTGGTTCTTCGGGGAGAAGGCATCGATGCAGGGCGGGATGATGGCAACGCAGTTCGGGTCCAAGCCTTCCCAGATGTACTGCGCCCGGCTGAAGACCTGGGCATCGGCGCTGCTCGCCGCGGGCAAGAGGAACTTCCACGCACGCCGCGTGTGCTCGTTGGGAGCATCGGCCCCCACGTGGCAGTTCCAGATCACGCTGGCGCCCATTCGCCGCAGGTGTGGCGCCAGACCCACGACCTGGGGGTCGTGGAGCACGACCACGTCGCCGCGGCTGATCTGATCGGCGATCGGCGCGAGCTCTCTGGTCAGGGTCGACTGGTAGACATCCGCTTCGGCCCGCCCGACGTCACCCTGGTCGCCGTCCTTTCCGTGCAGCAGATGGTGGATGCGCTTCGTGAGGACGAAGAAGTCTTCATCACCTTCGACCACCAGCCAGCGAGAACGTACGTCAGCGCCCAGGAGATACCCGAGAACCGAGCCGAGGAGCTCCGCCACCCCGCCGCCCGTCATGGTCGAGTTGACGTGGAACAACGTCCGGCCCTCCATGAGGACGGCAGCGCGGGCCAACGTGTTCTCGAAGTCCTGCCAACGCGACGGTTCCAGAATTCCTTCGAACCGCGCGGGATCAAGGTGTGGGAGTTCTGCTTCGATCAAGTCGTCACCTACGAACTCGTCGGGTGCGCCCGCCCGGCATGACACACACGAGCCCGCCCGGCACGGCGGAGGAGGACACGATGGTTCGGCATGTACCCACCCCGGCTGGTTCATAACATGGGCGTGTCCCCTGTGACCTCTTACGAACGACGCCCAGCGGTCGCGGATTGATCCGCCAGACCGCGACCAGCAACGACCGCACAACATCGCGGCGGCCTCACAACACCGGATGGACGGGGTCGCCATCGCCCTGTCCCGGCGCGAGGATGGGAGATTGCCGATGTGAAGAGGGGGCCGGACGGCATGATGTCTCGTTGCACGTCGGCGCTCGGAGCGAGTGCGCTCCTGGCCGCTTTGTTTGCGCTGATCACACCGTTGGGTGGCAATGCCGTCGCCTCGGCGGGCGCACCTCCCCCGGGCGCAACGAACTGCCCGATGTTCCCGGCGGACAACGTCTGGAACACCCCGATCACGAACCTGCCGGTCGACTCTCGCTCGGCGGCGTGGTTGGCGAGCATGAACGCGGGCGGCACGAACCTGCACCCGGACTTCGGACCATCGGGTGATCCCTCCAACCCCTACGGCATGCCGTACACCGTCGTGCCGTCCGGGCATCAGTTCGTCAGCATCGCGTTCCAATACGCCTCGGAAAGCGACCCCGGCCCCTATCCCTTCGGTCCGGACACGTCGATAGAGGGGGGCCAGAACGCGACCGGTGACCGCCACGCCCTGATGGTCGATCCCAACACGTGCACCCTCTACGAGCTCTACGACGCCCACTACAACGCGGGCAGTTCCACCGCCGGCTCGGGCGCCATTTGGAGCCTCGACTCGAACGCCCTCCGGCCCGCGGGGTGGACCTCGGCAGACGCGGCAGGGCTCCCCATCCTGCCCGGACTCGTCCGCTACGACGAAGTGCAGTCGGGCAGCATCACGCACGCGATCCGCATGACGGCGGAGACGACCGACACGTCCTTCCTCTGGCCGGCCCGCCACGAGGCAGGCGCGCGGTCCGACCCGAACCTGCCGCCGATGGGAGCCCGGTTCAGGCTCAAGGCGAGCTTCAACGTCAGCGGGTTCTCCTCACAGGCCCAGGTCGTGTTGCGGGCAATGCAGCAGTACGGGCTCATCCTCGCCGACAACGGTTCGAACTGGTACTTCGGCGGCACCGCCGACCCCGCATGGCCCTTGTCCCTCGTCGACGAGCTCAAGCAGATTCCGGCCAGCGCCTTCGATGCTGTCGACGAGTCCTCGCTGATGGTGAACCCCGACTCAGGTCAGGCGAGATCGTTCCCGGGTCCGGTGACAGGAATCGCCGCACCGCCCTCCGGATCCGGCTACTGGCTCGCCGACGCGGAGGGCGCCGTCTCCGCCCACAACGTCCCCAACGACGGCTCCATGGCGGGCACGGCGCTCAACGCTCCGATCAGCCACATCGTTTCCACCCCCGACGGGGGTGGCTATTGGCTGGTGGCCGCGGACGGCGGCACGTTCGCATTCGGCGACGCCCGCTTCTTCGGCTCGATGGGCGGGAGGCCACTCAACGCGCCGGTCGTCAACATGGCGCCGACACCCGACGGGGGCGGGTACTGGCTCGTGGCCAGCGATGGTGGGATCTTCGCCTTCGGAGACGCCCGCTTCTTCGGATCGATGGGAGGACGACACCTCAACGCGCCTGTCGTCGGCATGGCCGCGGACCCGCAGACGGGCGGCTACTGGCTGGTGGCCTCCGACGGCGGGATCTTCTCGTTCGGAGCGCCTTTCTTGGGGTCGACCGGCGCCATCCACCTCCAGCAGGCGGTCAACGGGATGGCTGTGTCCGGTGGCGGCAGCGGCTACTGGCTCGTCGCGTCCGACGGCGGGATCTTCTCCTTCGGCACGGCACCGTTCTGGGGTAGTACAGGCGCCCTCCGGCTCGTGGCACCGGTCGTGGGCATGGCGGCGGATGGTTCAACGGGCGGTTATTGGCTCGTCGGCTCCGACGGCGGCGTCTTCGCCTACAACGCCCCCTTCTTCGGGGCGGACTGATCAAGCGACGACATCGCAGCTCCCGGCCCGGGTTCGGAGCTCACCGGGCCGCTTCCCTTCGCGGAAGGGTCATGCGGTGTTGGGAAAGGCGGAATCGGGTACCGCGCGCAGAGGGATGTCGCTGACCGCGGCAAACGAACGTGCGGGAGGTTCTGGTGGTCACGCAGGTTGCAACTGATTCTGAAACGACATCGACCCAGGTAAGGGAGGGTCATCCGGACCATCGCAGGATGGTGCGCTTCGACTGGTCCGGCACGCCTCTGCATTGGGTGCCGGACGATCCCTTCAGCACGCACATGATCAATGTGCTGCATCTCCTGCTCCCGGCGGGTGAGCGCTGGTTCATCGGCGTCGTGAACGAAGCGGCACCCCTAGTCTCCGATCCCGAGGTCGTCGAGGCCATCAAGCCGTTCGTTCAGCAGGAGTCTTGGCACGCCTGGGCCCATGCGATGGTGCTCGAGCATCTGGACTCCCACGGCATCGACAGCTCGGAGTTCACCGACAGTCTCGAACGGTGGTTCGACCGGATCGGCAGTCCCAAACCAGGCTGGCCCCAGCCGCTGCAGCGTTGGTGGCTGCTCCGTCGGCTCGCTGACGTCGCTGCCATCGAACATTTCACGGCCGTCCTCGGCCAGTGGGTCATCCAGAACAAGGGCCTCGAGTACGCCGGGGCCGATCCCGTGATGCTGGACCTGTTGCGGTGGCATGGCTCCGAAGAAGTCGAACATCGCTCTCTCGTGTACGACGTCTACGAAGACCTCTCCGGGAGCTACGCCCTGCGGTGTCTGGCCATGTTGTTCACGGCCCCCTCGCTGCTGGCCTGGTGGCTCCATGGAGTCCGCTACCTCATGGCGCAGGACCCGACGTCACCACCCAAACCCCACTGGCGGGACTGGCTCCGGGCAGCACGGCAGTACCGCGTGCC
>DATAYX010000274.1:0-9514 GCA_036272355.1 Acidimicrobiales bacterium | reverse complement strand
CGGGTGACCGCGGGCTGCTCGTCGTGACGCAGGGCGACGACACCCTCCACGAGATCGACCCGGCGACCCACGACGTCGTCCATGCGGTCACCGTCGGCGTGGAGCCCGAGGCGGTTGCCGTCGCGCCGGGTGGCACCGGCGGCGCGGGCATCGCGTTGGTGGCCAATTTCGGCTCCGACACCGTCACGCCCGTGGACCTCGGGACGTGGCGGGCCGGGCGTCCCGTCGCCGTCGGATCGGAGCCGGTGGCGATCGCCGTCGCCCCGCCGCTGGCGGGGTCGGGGACCGTGCTGGCCTTCGTCGCGGACTTCGGGAGCAACACGGTCACGCCGATCAACGTCAACACCATGGGAACGGGCGCCCCGATCCCCGTCGGGCCGAGCCCGCAGACGGTGGCGCTGGCGGTGGGCCAGGTGCTCGTGGGCAATTTCGGCAACGCCACGCTGACGCAGATCAACGCCGCGACCTTGAAGCCGGATGCAGCCGTCCCGCTGCCGTTCGCCCCCACCGGCATCGCCGTCGCCGGCGGCGCCCCGGACGCGACCGCCTACGTGTGCGGCGGGGCCGGCCTGGTGCCGGTCCGTGTGACCGCGCTGGGGCCGGCCGTCGGGACGCAGATCGGGCTGCCGGGCGCGGCCCAAGGCGTCGCGCTCAGCGCCGACGGGGCGACGGCGTGGGTGACCCAGCAGGCCGGCGGGCTGGTCCCGGTGACCCTGGCCACCGGGACGACGGACCCCGCCATCCACGTGGGCGGCCACCCCTCGGCCGTCCTCATCGGGTCCGGCTGAGGGCTGCGGTCCGTCAGACGCTGTAGACGGCACGGGCGCGGAAACGCAGGGGGCGCTCGTTCAGCTCCTCGAGATAGTGAGCGGCCCAGCCCGCCACGCGGGCCACGGCGAAGATCGTGCGCCCGCTGTCGGGCGGCATGCCGGTGCCCCAGCTCAACGCGGCCAGCGCGAGGTCGCAATTGGGCAGCGGGACCTCGTGCGCGGCGGCAAGCGCGATGACTTCGCCCAACACGGCGCGTTGGTCGTCGCGCAACAACGGCTCGGCCAACGCGAGCAGCGCGGCGAAGCGCGGGTCGCCGCTCTTGTAGACCGTGTGGCCGAAGCCGGGCAGACGCTGCTGCGCGCGGAGCACATCGTTGAGGGCGCGCGCGACACCGTCGCGCTCGGCAACGACGAGGAGCTCGTATGCCATCTGGCTGGCGCCGCCGTGCAGCGGGCCGGCCAGCGTCGCCAACCCGGCCAGAAATGCGTCGTACGGATCGGCGCGCACCGACGCCGCCACCCGGACGGCCATGGTCGACGTGGCCAGCTCGTGATCGGCCATGAGGACGAGGGCCGCGTTGACCGCGTCGGCGGGCACGGCGCCCGACGACGGGGTGAGGCGCGCGGCGAGGCGCGCCGCGATCGAAGCCGGGCGATCGCGGTCGGCGCCGGGGCCCGAGCCGACCGCGGCCACCAACGCGGCCGCGCAACGACGGGACGCCCTGGCCACGGCCGCCGGCCGCAGGTCGGAGCGGAGCGGGTCGTCGGCGCCGCACACCACCAGTGCCCACCGCATGCGGTCGAAGTTGTGGACGAGCGGGCAGGGCCCGAGCTCGGGCGCGGCCCAGTCGTCGCCGTCCCCCTGTCCGGTCTGCCAGAGGAGCCCGGCCACCTCCTCGAAACTGGCGCGTGTCGCCAGCTCGGTCGCGCGCTGGCCCCGGTAGAGCGGTCCGAGCTCCTGGTGGAGCTGGGTCACGGCGGTGGTGATGGTGGCGAGCCGGGTCGCGGTCTGGCGGCCGCCACGGCTCCGGGTGGCCAGCGCCTCGACCTCGGCCAGGTCGAAAAGGCTGCCCCGGGCGTTCGGGTCGCGGTGCGACTCGAGGAGGCCGCGGCTCACGTAGGCATAGAGGGTCGGCACCTTGACCCCGAGGCGGCGGGCCGCCTCTTCGGTGGTGAGCATGCGTTCCACCAGGGTGAGCTTATATTGACTTGATCAACGTTTACAATCCCTGCTCACAGGCGGCATAGTGGGCCGATGGACACCATCGTGCGAGACCTCATGACGTCGCCGCCCGTCACCTGCCCGGCGGACGTCACCCTGGCCGAAGCGGCCGGGGTGATGCAGCATGCCGACACCGGATCGGTCGTCGTGACCGACCACGGCAAGGTCGTGGGCATCCTCACCGAACGCGACCTGCTGCGCGCGGCGGTGGGAGCGGGCGATCCCCGCCGCGAGAGGGTCGCGCTCTGGATGACGGTGCGGCCCGACGTGCTCGGGCCCGACGAGCGGGTCGACGCGGCGTGGGCGAGCCTCACCTCCCACCACTACCGCCACCTCCCCGTGGTGGAGGGCGACGTCTGCGTCGGTGTGGTGTCGCTGCGCGACCTGATGGGCGTGGCGCGCATCCGGCCGGCGGGCGAGACCAGCGGTGACGTGCCGCCCGGCCTCGAAGGCGTCGTCGTAGCCGAGACGAGCATCGGCGATGTGCGCGGACAGGAGGGCTTCTTCCACTACCGCCAGTACTCGGCCGTCGACCTGGCCGAGACGCGCTCCCTCGAGGACGTGTGGCACCTCCTTTTCCGGGGCGAGCTGCCCGACGCGGCGGCGTCGGGGGCGTTCGCCGCCGAGGTACGGCGGCGCCGCGTCATGCCGCCGGGCCTAAGCACATTGCTGCCCGCTCTGGCGAACCGGGGCGCACCCCTGGACGTGCTGCGGACGGCGGTGTCGTTGCTGGCCGCGGAGCTCGGCTGGCGACCGACGCACGACATCGAGGCCGCCGAGCTGGCCGAGCTGGCGATCGGGCTGTGCGCCGTCGTGCCGACCATCCTGGCCGCCGCCCACCGGCTGCGGTCCGGCGACGAGCCGCTCGAGCCCCGGGACGATCTCGGCCACGCGGCCAACTACCTCTACATGCTGACGGGGGAAGTGCCCGCGCCCGAGCACGCCCGGGCGATCGAGCAGTACATGATCCTGACCATCGACCACGGCTTCAACGCGTCGACCTTCACCGCGCGCGTGGTGACGTCGACCGGGGCCGACCTCGGGGCCGCGATCGTGGCGGCGATCGGCGCCCTCTCCGGGCCGCTCCACGGCGGGGCGCCGAGCCGCGCGCTGGCCCTGCTCGACGCCATCGGCACACCCGAGCGCGCCGACCCCTACATCCGCCATGCCGTGGAGCACGGCGAGCGCATCATGGGCTTCGGCCACCGCGTCTACAAGACCGAGGACCCGCGGTCGCTCCTGCTGCGCAGCGTGAGCGAGCGGCTGGGTGGGCCGCTCGTCGAGCTCTCCGAGTCGGTGGAGCGCACCGTGGTGGACGTGCTGGCCGAGCTCAAGCCCGGCCGCCACCTCTACGCGAACGTCGAGTTCTACGCCGGCGTCGTGATGCACACCTGCGGCATCCCGCGCGAGATGTTCACTCCCACGTTCGCGACGGGGCGGACCATCGGGTGGTGCACGCACGTGCTCGAGCAGGCGGCGCACAACCGCCTCATCCGCCCGGCGGCCCGCTACGTGGGGCCCCCGCCGCCCCAGCCGGTGCCGGCCGCCGCCGGCTGAAGGGCCCGACCCCGGTCCAGATATCGCAATACCCGACTAAACTGGTCGGGGTTATGCGGTCGTTGTTCTCCTTCCCGAACCCGGTCAACGAGGTGTCGGCCCGGCTGGTCGCGGCGGGGGTGGTGCTCATGTCGGTCCTGACGATCGCGCTCGACCTCAAGTGGATGACCGTCGTGATCGCCTACGGCTTCGTGGCCCGGGTCCTCACCGGCCCCAGGCTCAGCCCCCTCGGCCAGCTGGTGACGCGGGTGATCACGCCGCGGCTCGGGCTCCCGGCGCGACCGGTGGCCGGCCCACCCAAGCGCTTCGCCCAGGGCATCGGCGTGGCGTTCTCGCTGTCGGCTCTGATCCTGACCGGGCTCGGCTCCTGGACCGCGGCGCAAGTGGTGCTCGGCCTGCTCGCAGTGGCCGCGACCCTCGAGGCGGCACTGGGCATCTGCCTGGGCTGCATGACGTTCGGCGTCCTGATGAAGGCGGGCGTGGTGCCCGAGGAAGTGTGCGAGCGCTGCAACGACATCTGGGCCACGACAAGTGGCGCGGCCGTCTGACGCACGCCGCTCAGCTGTCGTAGACGAGAACCCCGCGGATGTTCTTCCCGTCGCGCATGTCCTGATAGCCCTGATTGATGTCGCCCAGCTTGTAGGTGCTGGTGATCATCGAGTCGAGGTCGAGCTGCCCTTCTCTGTAGAGCTTGAGCAGTTTCGGGATGTCGGAGTGGATGTTGGCCGAGCCGAAGATGCTCCCGACGACCTGCTTCTCCATGATCGTCAGCTGCATGAGGTTCATGGTGACGTCCATCTCGGTCAGCGGGTGGATGTTCGTGACGACGACACGCCCGCGCTTGGCGGTGAGGCCGAGGATCGACTCCATCATCGAACCCTTGCCGACGCCCATGGCGCAGATGACCTTGTCGCACATGCGGCCCCAGGTCTCACGTTGGATCAGCTCGAAGGCCTCCTCCACCGAGGCCGCAGTGTGGGTGGCGCCGAAGGTGGGGGCCAGCGTGCGCTTGAGCTCGACGGGGTCGATGGCGAAGATCATCTCGGCGCCCGCCAGCCGCGCTCCTTGCACGGCCGATGCGCCGATGCCGCCGATGCCGACAACCGCGACGTAGTCGCCCGGGCGCACGTCGGCGGCGTAGACCGAGGAGCCCCAGCCGGTCGTGACGCCGCAGCCGACGAGGCAGGCCTTGTCGAGCGGGATGTCCTCGAGGATCTTCACGCAGGACGCCTGGTTGACCACGCTGTACTTGGCGAAGGTACCGAGGCAGACCATGGTCGCGATGTCCTGGCCCTGGGCGTGGTGCCGGATGGTGCCGTCCATCTGGCGTCCCGCCATCAGGACACCACCGACGTCGCACAGGTTCGAGTGGCCGGTGGCGCACGACGGGCACTTGCCGCACGCCGGCACGAACCCGAGCACCACATGGTCGCCCGGCTTGAGCGCGGTGACGCCGGGACCGACCTCCTCGACGACGCCCGCACCTTCGTGACCGCCGATCATCGGCAGGGGCACCGGCATGTCGCCGGTGACGAGGTGCTCGTCGGAGTGGCACATGCCGGACGCAGCGAACTTGACGAGCACCTCACCGTCCCTGGGCGGGTCGAGCTCGATGGGCTCCACGCTCCAGTCGGCGTGACGCTCCCACAAGACGGCGGCTTCGGTCTGCACGGTGCCCTCCCCAGGGTGTGGCGCGGTGGCGCGCTTCGTACGCTACCGGCCGCGTGCTCGCCCGCGCCTCCCAGCGAGCGCGTCGTTCACGGAGTCGGTGCGTGTTCCCGCGTCAGCAGCCAGGCGGGATACAGCACCCACCAGGCCAGCGACATCGCCACCATGACCGGCAATGAGGCTGCGACCAGCACGCCCATGTGCACCGGGGCCGGAAGGCGGGACAGCGGCCCGTCCGGCGTGGCCTCGGTCAGCCGTTCGGCTCGATCGACCTCCATGGCGAGCAGCGCATCCGGCGCGTACGGGTACAGGTTCTGTTGGCGTCGTCCGCGCATGAAGGCGCGGACCGTGCGACCCGGGCAGACGAACAGTCCGGCGAGCAGGCCGGCCAGGTCGAGCACCCACGCCGCCCCGTAATCGCGGCATCCGCCGCTGGCGAGCTCCCACGCGCTGATCTCGAGCTCACCCTCTCGATCGGTGTGATACCCCGAGACGATGTGGTTGAGGTCGTGGATCCGCACGGCGCGCCTGCGCGACCGGGTGTTCGGGATGGGATAGGGCATGGGACCGACCTTGACGACCGCGAAGCGCTCGGAGTCGCCGGCGTCGGGCGGCAGGCCGCTCTCGCGGAGATGCGCGTCGAGCACCGCCGCCATCGTCAGGATCGAGCCCGCCGCCGTCATGCCGATCCACCCTGCCAGGGGCACCGAAGAACCGACAAATCCGGACCGTAAGCTCGCAGCGTTTCCGAAGGCGAGGAAGGGGTGCCATGGCGGACAGTGACGACCAGGCCGTCGGGGTTGCGGGCGGGGCCATGCACGTCACCCGCTTCGGCACGGGGCGGCGCACCGTTCTCGGCATCCATGGCATCACGGCGTCGTCCATGTCGATGGCCGTCGTGGCACGGCATCTCGGCGACGAGTACACGTTGGTGGCGCCGGACCTGCGCGGGCGCGGTGCCTCTGCGGGCTTGCCGGGTCCCTACGGGATGCGGGCACACGCCGAGGACTGCGCGGCGGCCATCGAGGCGAACGGTGGGCCGCCGATGGTGGTGCTGGGCCACTCGATGGGGGCGTACGTGGCGGTCGCCCTGGCGGCGGCGTACCCCGAGCTCGTCGAGCGGCTCGTGCTGGCGGACGGTGGGCTGCCGCTGCCGCTGCCCGACGACCTGCGGGCCGCCGACCCCGACGACGTGATCGACGCGGTGCTCGGGCCGGCGATGGCGCGGCTGGCCATGGTGTTCCCGACCGAGGAGGCGTACTTCGACTTCTGGCGGGCCCACCCCGCCATGGAGGAGTGGAGCGACGACGTCGAGGCCTACCTGCGCTACGACCTGCAGCCGGTCGAGGGCGGCTTCCGCTCGCGCGTGCTGGAAGAGGCCGTGCGGACCGACGGCGCGGAACAGCTCGTCGCACCCGAGTTCATCGCACGGTCGCTCCACGAGGTGCGCTGCCCGATCCACTTCATCGGGGCGCCACGCGGCCTCTTGAACCAACCGGCACCCCTGATCCCCGACGAGGTCGTGCGACACTGGCAGCGTGAGCTCCCTCGCCTGCGTGCCGACGTCGTCGACGACGTCAACCACTACACGCTCGTCATCGGCGCTCGCGGTGCGGCCGAAGTGGCCCGCGCCGTGCGCGACGGTTGAGGTGACGAACCTCTCCGTGCCCGGGCGCAGCCGCACGACATCGTGGTGACGCAGGAGCTGCGGCCACCCCGCAGCGTGGTGAACGAGAACCACAAGTGGATCGCGCTGTTCATCACCACGCTGGGCATGCTGATGGCGGCGATCGACGGCTCGATCGTCCTCATCGCGCTTCCCGCAATCTTCCGGGGCATCCATCTCGACCCGCTGCTCCCTTCGAACACGTTCTTCCTCCTGTGGATGATCCTCGGCTTCCTGATCGTGACGAGCGTGCTGGTGGTGAGCCTGGGCAAGCTCGGCGACCTCTACGGCAGGGTCCGCATGTACAACCTCGGCTTCGCCGTCTTCACGTTCTTCTCGCTGTTGCTGAGCATCACATGGATGACCGGGACCGCCGCCGGGGTCTGGCTCATCGTGATGCGGATCTTCCAGGGAGTCGGTGCCGCGTTGTTGATGGCGAACTCGGCGGCAATCCTGACCGATGCCTTCCCACCCGAGCGCCGCGGCTTCGCCCTCGGGATCAACCAGGCCGCCGCGATCAGCGGCACGTTCATCGGCCTGTTGCTCGGCGGCCTGCTGGCCCCGGTCAACTGGCGTCTCATCTTCTTGGTCTCGGTCCCGATCGGGCTCTTCGCGACGATCTGGGGCTACTTCTCCCTGCACGAAATCGAGCGCGGCTCCGGCGGCAAGATCGACTGGGCGGGCAACGTCACCTTCGCGATCGGGCTGATCCTCGTCATGGTCGGCATCACCTATGGGATCGAGCCCTACGGCACCCATCCCATGGGGTGGACCAATCCGGTCGTACTGACCGAACTCGGCGTGGGCGTGGCGTTCCTCATCCTGTTCTGCTGGATCGAGTTGCACGCAGAGGAGCCGATGTTCCGGGTGCAGCTGTTCAAGATCAGGGCCTTCTCGGCCGGCGTCTTCGCCAGCTTCCTCGGTGCGCTGGGCCGGGGGGGCCTGATGTTCATGCTGATCATCTGGCTGCAGGGGATCTGGCTTCCCCAACACGGCTACACGTTCGAGGTGACGCCGCTGTGGGCCGGCATCTTCATGATCCCGCTCACGGCCGGCTTCATCATCGCCGGACCCCTCTCGGGTGTGCTGTCGGATCGCTACGGACCGCGGCCGTTCGCGACGTTCGGGATGCTGGGCACCGCCGTCTGCTTCCTGCTGCTCGAGACGCTGCCCGTCGACTTCGCCTACAGCGAGTTCGCCGTGCTGCTGTTCGTCACGGGAGCGTGCATGTCGACGTTCGGGGCGTCCAACCGTACCGGGGTGATGAACAGCCTCCCGGCGGGAGACCGGGGGGCCGGCTCAGGCATGAATACGACGTTCCAGAACTCGGCCCAGGTCCTCTCGATCGGGATCTTCTTCACCCTGATCATCGTCGGGCTCTCCGACACGCTGCCGCCGGCGCTCGTGCGCGGGCTCAGCGCGCAGGGCGTTCCGCACGCCACGGCGGTGTCGATCTCGCATCTGCCACCCGTCTCGACACTGTTCGCCGCGTTTCTCGGCTACAACCCCGCCAGTCACCTGATCGGGCCGCACGTCCTGTCGCAACTCACCCCCGTCCAGCGCGCCACGGTGACGGGCGAGCGGTTCTTCCCGGGCCTGATCACCGACGCCTTCAAGGACGGCCTGCACGCAGCATTCAACTTCGGCATCGTCATGTGCCTGATCGGTGCGGCGGCGTCGTGGACCCGGGGCGGCAAGGCGCCGGCCCACGACGAGGCGCGTGGGATGGTCGAACTCGGCGCCGAGACGGAGCCGGTGGCGTTGTGATCGCCGCCGTCCCGCGACGGCTGGCGACGGTGCGCCTCTTCAGCCGCCTGGCGCGCGCGAGGCCGAGAGGACCGGGGTCGCGCGGCCTCCCGTAAGCCCGTCTGCCTGAACCGCAGTCACCGAACCGTCCTGCCTGCCGTGCCGGAACCTCACCATGGCGGCAACGAGTGCAAACAGGGCGAGTGTCGAGATGACGTACGCGTTCTCCCTGACGTACCAGAGCGCGTTGGCGTGTCCCGGCGGGTCGGGCGGCACCACCATGAACACCACGGAGGCGGCGGCCGCCCAGTACACGCCCCTCGCCGGCCGATCGAGGCCGGCGGCCAACCAGACCACGACGGGCACGATCCACACGTAGTGGTGGGGCCACGAGATCGGAGAGACGAGGAGGCCGGTCCCGGCACACACCAGAACGCCGAGCAACGGGGACGAACGGCGGTGGGCCAGGACGGCAAGCGCAAGGCCGCCACAGACGACCGCCACGGTGATCAGGTCGCCGAGGGCATGGGACGGTGAGATGCCTGCTCTGCCGATGGCCGCCCGCAGGGTCTGGTCGATCACGAGGCTGGAGCTCCCCACCCGCTTCACCTCGAACACATCCTTGGTGAAATAGAGCCAGGAGGCGCCCGGTGCGACCACGAACATCGCCCCCGTGGCAACGACGAACGTCGTCGCCATGTTCCTCGCCGCCCGCCACTGGCGCGTGAAGAGCAGGTACGGAAGGAAGACGAGCGGCGTCAGCTTCAGGGCGGCCGCGAGGCCGGTGAGGATCCCCTTCGGCAGCTTCTTGCCCCGCCAGGACGCACCGACAGCCAGGTCGGCGACGATCATGAGGACGAGCAGCACGTTGATCTGCCCGAACTC
>DATAYX010000273.1:0-2910 GCA_036272355.1 Acidimicrobiales bacterium | reverse complement strand
GACGTCCCCGTCGGCGCGGTGACCAACATCGCCCTCGACGGGAGCAAGGCCAAGATCACGCTCGCCTTCGACCCCGACACCCGCATCCCCGCCGACGTCACCGCCTCCATCGCGCGCACGACCATCCTCGGTGACCAGTTCGTCCAGCTGAACGTGCCCAAGAGCGAGATCGGCCCCGGCGCCGCCACCGCGCCGCAGCTGGCGAACGGCGCCGTCATCAAGAAGACCTCGACCGCCGCCGACGTCGAGCAGCTCGTCCAGGCGGGTGCGAGTGTCTTCGGCGCCATCTCCACGACCGAGCTCGAGCAGATCATCCAGGCGGGCGGCCAGGGCTTCACGGGCCAGGCCGCGTCGCTCAAGGCCTTCCTGGAGAACCTCGACGCGGTCGCCACGACCTACTCGCAGCACACCGCCGACATCACCAGCGCCGTCAACGGCCTGAACAACCTCACCTCCACGCTGGCGCCGGCCAGCGGCACCGCCGCGACCGCACTCGACAACCTGACCAAGACCGTCCAGATCCTGGCCGCGAACTCCCAGCAGTTCGAGAACGTGCTGCAGTCGCTCGACAACTTGTCGACGCAGGGCCGCAGCCTCCTCGAGACCTACTACCCCCAGATCGTCACCCAGCTGAAGACGCTCCAGGCGGTCAGCGGCCAGGTCGCCCAGCACCAGTCCGACCTCGCCGCACTCCTCTCCGCCATCCCGGTCGCCAATGCGAACCTCCCCAACGCGGTGCGCAACGGCTACGTGCAGCTCTACGAGAACATCATCGTCTGCGGCATCCCGGGCCTCGGGCAGGACAACACGCAGCCCGCGTTCTCCTGCGCCAAGACGTCGGGAGGATCCGGCTGATGATCAGCCGCCGCCTCCTCCTCAACCTGATCGCCTTCTTCGTGGTCAGCTTCGGGCTCGTCGCGTACGGCGTCGTCAACCTGCTCGGCAACCCGTTCTCCAGCCCGACCGTCCTCACGACCGAGTTCCCCAACGCGTCGGGCCTCTACCCCGGCTTCCAGGTGGAGCTCAACGGCGTGCCGGTCGGCACGGTGAGCTCGACCGCGCTGACGAAGCACGCGACCAAGATCACGATGAGCATCAACCCCGGCATCAAGGTGCCGAGCAACGTGGAGGCGTCGGTGCAGATCGCCAACGACCTCGGCGAGCAGGTGGTCGACCTGGTGCCCAAGCAGCACACCGACCCGCACACGCTGGCGAGCGGGTCCAACGTGCCGGCCCAGCCCAACGAGGTGCCGGCCGACGTCGGCCAGGTCGTGGCGACGGCGACGAAGCTGCTCCAGGCCATCCCGGCCAACGATCTCAACAAGCTGATCGGCGAGCTCGCCACGTCGCTGCGGGGCAACGCCGGCAACCTGCGCACGCTCGTCGATGCGGGCACGACCTTCTCCAAGGAGTTCGTCGCGTACCAGCAGCAGTTCACCGAGCTGCTCGCCAACGCACCGCCCTCCCTTGATGCGGTCACCGCCGTCGCCCCCGAGCTCCGCCAGGACCTCGCCAACACCGCCGCGCTCGTCCAGGTGCTCGCCCAGCAGGGGCAGACCGGCCTGCACAACCTGTTGGCCAACGGCTCGTCCGCCTTCACACAGATCAACAACCTGATCACGTCGCAGTCGGCCAACCTCGGCTGCTTCCTGCACGACACGGCCGGCATCCTGACCAACCTGGCCCAGCCGGCGAACCTGACCAACCTCTCCCAAGGCCTCGCCTACAACCAGTTCTTTTTCGGCGCCGTCGACAAGATCGCCGTGACCGGCAAGGCGGTGTCGCCGACCAAGAACAGCCCGCCCGACCAGAACCAGGTCTTCCTGCGCACCCGCCTGCTCCTGCCGCCGATCTTCTCCGAGCAGGGCGTGAGCTACGCGTCGGCCAACCAGATCCCCGACACCCTGCCCGGCGCCGGCTGCACCACCGTCTTCGGCCAGGGCGTGGGCCCCGCCACCCAGGCCGGCTTCACCCCGGCCGCCGGCGGCCATCTGGTCAAGCCGAGCGCACAGGAGTCCAACGTCGAGCTCAACGCCGGCCCCCAGGTCCCGGTCAGCAACGCCTCGTACCGGGTGCCCCGCACCAGCGCCGGCCTGCTGCTCGCCCTCGGGGCCGTGGTCGTCCCGGCCTTGCTGCTCGCCTGGGGGGCCCGCCCGTCCCGCCGCCGCACGAGGCGCCGGGCCTGACACGCCGCCTGTCCTCTTATTGAGAGGACGGGCGGAAGCACATGAACGCCGCACCGGAGGATTTCGGAGGGAGAATGCACATGAGGAGCCAAACCATGGAACGAGGGGTCAAGATCGTGGGCGGCGTGCCCGACGAGCCGGCCGACGACAGCCACACCGACGAGACAGCCGAGACAGCCTCGGAGGGGCCGCCGCCCCGCCCCGCCGCCCGTCGTCCCGGCGGCGCCGCGTCGGGACCGAGCCGCCGGGCCTTCCGTATCGTGGCGCTCGTCGCCGCGCTCGGCCTGATCGGGACCGTCGTCTTCGGCGTCCTCTACGCCACCCAGGGCTCGAGCGGCCCGGTGCAGGACCCCGCGGTCAAGAGCGCGGCGAACCAGTTCCTGACCGACTTCTTCAACTTCACGCCGAAGACGGTGGACGCGGACTTCAGCGCCATCACCGCGATGGCGACCGGCCAGTTCTCGTCGCAGGCCAACCAGTTCTTCAACTCGACCATCCGCAAGCAGCTCCAGACGGCGGACGCCTCGTCCCGCGGCCAGGTCCGTTACCTGGCGGTGCAGCAGGAGGGCAACCCGCCGGGGACGGCGTCGATCTACGCCGTGGTCGACCAGACCTACGCCAACAACAAGTCGACCTCGCTCGGCTCCGATGTCGTGCGGCTCACCGCCGATCTCAAGCAGGTGAACGGCGCGTGGAAGATCTCCGACGTCACCGTGCTCGAAGG
>DATAYX010000272.1:0-3449 GCA_036272355.1 Acidimicrobiales bacterium | reverse complement strand
TCAGTCCCCCGATCGCTGCGCCTCGAGCCGGTCGAGAAACCGTTCCATGCCCGATGCCACCTCGTCCTGGGCCGTGTCGAAGCCGGAGGCCTGGTCGTAGGTCATGGCGAAGGCGAGACCCTGCATTGCCGTGGCGACGAGCGCTGGTGGGAACTCGTCGGCATCGATGCCGTACTCCGACAGCATGCGCTCGAGCGCCTGGACTTGCATGCGCCGGACCTCTCTGGCGAACGAGGCGACTTCTGACTGGAGAGCCGGACGGTGATTCGCAGCTGCCGTGATCTCGACGAGCAGGCGGCTGCCGCGGGGGTCGGACGCGAGGCGCCACCATGCTCGGAGAGGCTCGGTCGACGCGAGAGCATCCGCCATGAGAGCAAGATTGACCTCCCCGCGACGATTGACGACGGCGACGAACAGGTCATCGATCGTCCCGAAGTGGTAGTGGACCTTCAGGCCCGTTTCCGCCTCGACCCGCCGGGAGGTCACGGCCGCATAGCCGTCCTCCAGCATGATCGCCTCGGCGGCGTCGAGCATCCGGCGCCGCTTGTCGGCAGTGGCCGCTCTGGGCCGACGCGTCTGGGCCACCACTCGAGCTTTACCGGTCGCGCCTGACATTTCCGAGATGGGTCATGTGGCCCAGTTCTCCATTTCCGCTTGCGCCGAAGCCTGGCCTCCGGCCGAATTCCGAACCGATCTTGACAGCGGTCGACTCCTAAGTTAGAACGATCGCTCTAACTTACTTCCGGCCGCAGCCCGGCGTCGACCGTCCGCGGCTGGGAACGTTTGCCGATGGTCGTCGGCTGATTGCGGCACGGACCCGCAGACCCGAATCATCCCCGCGCACACCAAAGAGGAGAAACACGTGGGCAAGCTCGAGGGCAAAGTGGCATTCATCACCGGTGCCGCGCGTGGGCAAGGACGGAGCCACGCGATCCGGCTCGCGCTAGAGGGGGCCGACATCATCGCTGTGGACATCTGCCAGCAGCTCCAGGCCGTCGGCTACGCCATGTCCGTACCGGAGGATCTCGAGCAGACCGTCAAAGAGGTGGAAGCGCTCGGGCGCAGGATCGTGGCTCGCCAGGCGGACGTTCGTGACTCGAAGGCCCTGCGGCAGGCCTTCTCCGACGGGGTCGCCGAGCTCGGCCCTGTGGAGATCGTCCTGGCGAACGCAGGGATCGGGCCCGGCGGTATGGCGTCGTCGCAACAGCAGTGGGACGAGGTCGTGGGCGTCAACATGACCGGGGTCTGGAACACGGGCCGTGTGGCCATCCCGTCGATGATCGAACACGGCCACGGTGGGTCGATCGTCCTGACGAGCTCGACTGGGGGCTTGACAGGGACGGGGATGGACGCCGCCGGCATGTTGGCCTACACGGCGGCGAAGCACGGAGTGATCGGGCTCATGCGCTCCTGGGCGAACTTCCTGGCCCCGCATTTCATCAGGGTCAACAGCGTCGCTCCGACGACGGTGCGCACCCCGATGGCGGGGGACGGCAACATCGCCGCCATCCTTGAGCTCGCGCCGGCGCTGGAGGGTTCGCTTCGCAATGCCATTCCCGTCGAGGCGATCGATCCGATCGACGTCTCCAATGCGATCGCGTGGCTGGTTTCGGACGAGGCGCGTTTCGTGACGGGAACGGTGATCCCCGTCGACGCCGGCAACGTCAACCGGCGGTGAGACGGGTCGCAACGAGGAACCCGGTGATGTTGGACAACAAGGCACCACGGAGGTCGGACGCATGACGGTACAAGCAACCATCGAAGAACTTCGGACGCGTCCGGGTCATGGTGAGACTGTCGCCGTCGTCGACCCGGTCACCGAACAGCAGATCGCGGAATTCGTCGACGGGGGTGCCGCCGCCGCCGACGCCGCTGTCGCGCGGGCACGGGAGACGTTCGATTCGGGGGTCTGGCGCCAGAAGCCGCCCGGAGAGCAGGCACAGGTGCTGTGGCGGGTTGCGGAGTTGCTCGAGGCGCGGGCCGGCGAGCTGGCCGAGCTGGACTCGCTGAACACGGGTATGCCGCTGCCGCAGGCGCAGCGCAACATCGCCGCCGCCGTCGAGTTCTTCCGCTACTTCTCCGGGTGGTGCACGAAGATCAACGGCATCTCCCACGACGTCCGGATGTCTGGCGGTCTCACGGGCCTCGAGGGGTCGGTGCACGGCTACACGATGAAGGAGCCCGTTGGCGTCGTCGGGCTGATCGTCCCGTGGAACGGGCCGGCGTTCAACGTGGCCGCCAAGCTTGCACCGTCCCTCGCCGCCGGGTGCAGCAGTGTGCTGAAGCCGGCCGAGGAGACCCCGCTCTCCGCGCTGGTCTTCGAGAGGGTCCTGGCCGAAGCCGGCGTGCCCGATGGCGTCGTCAATTTGGTCAACGGCTACGGGCATACCGCGGGGCAAGCGCTCGTCGACCACCCCGACGTCGACAAGATCGCGTTCACGGGATCCACGGAAGTCGGCAAGCTGATCGTGCAGGCCGCTGCGGGCAACCTGAAAAGGGTCATGCTCGAGTTGGGCGGCAAGTCGCCGGTCCTCATCTACGACGACGCGGACCTCGACATGGCCATCATCGCCGCCTCCATGGGCATCTTCATCCACTCAGGGCAGGCGTGTGTCGCGGGCTCGCGCGTCTTCGCCCAGCGTGGTGTGTACGAGCAGGTGGTGGAGGGGATCGCGAAGCGCGCCGCGAAGATCCGACTGGGCGGTCCGAACGAGGAAAGGGTGCAGAGCGGGCCGCTCATCAGCGAGCGGCAAATGCACCGCGTCATGGGCTATATCGACGAGGGCAAGCGCGACGGCGCCGAGGTCGTGATCGGTGGCCACCGTCTCGATCGCACGGGGTATTTCGTGCATCCGACGGTCCTCGCCGAGGTGAGTTCGGACATGCGTGTGTATCAGGAGGAGATCTTCGGGCCCGTCGTGGCTGTCACGCCCTTCGACGACGACGACGAGGCGGTTGCCATGGCCAACAACACCATGTACGGCCTCGCCGCCTCCGCATGGACCCGGGACGTCTCACACGCGCACCGGCTCGCCAAGCGGATCGACGCCGGCACCGTATGCATCAACTGTCAGATGATGTGGGACCCCGCCATGCCCTTCGGTGGATTCAAGCAGTCAGGCTGGGGCTACGAGAATGGACAGGAAGGCCTCGAGGGCTATCTCAAGAACAAGACGATCTGGGTCCAACTCTGACGTCATTGCGCCAAAGCGCAAATCTCATCGTTCGTGCGCTGAGGTGCCGCCGGTGTCGACCGGGTCGCTGCACGTGGCGCGTGTCGTCACAGGGTCCGTCTCCGCTTCGTCCGAGCGTTGACGTGGCGGTCGGCCAGAAGGATCGATCCGATCAGGACGATCGCACAGACGCCGGCTCCGATGAAACAGCCGAGGGCGACTGTTGGATAGGAACGGCTCATGATGGAGGCACCGAGCACGAGCGCGGCGATCACC
>DATAYX010000271.1:0-1670 GCA_036272355.1 Acidimicrobiales bacterium | reverse complement strand
GTGCTGGGTGGGATCTTGGAGGCTCCGGCCCGGCCGTTCGTGGCCGTCGTCGGGGGCGCCAAGGTGGCGGACAAGCTCGAGGTGCTCAAGGTCCTCGCCACCAAGGTGGACACACTGATCGTCGGAGGGGGCATGGCCTTCACGTTCCTGGCGGCGCGCGGGCAGCACGTCGGCAACTCGCTCTTCGACGAGGCCCATCTCGAGGACTGCCGGACCCTGCTCGAGTCCGGTGTGCGCATCCTGTTGCCGACCGACACGCGGGCGCTCGAGCCGGGCGGGTCGTTCGGGCCGCCGTCGGAGGGGGAGGGGCACAAGGGGAGCGTGAAGATCATCGAGGGCGACCTGCCCGACGGCTGGACGGGGCTGGACATCGGTCCGGACTCCGCCGCCGCGTTCGCCGCCGCCGTGGGCGACGCCGGGACGGTGTTGTGGAACGGCCCGCTGGGCGCGTTCGAGGACCGCCGGTTCGCCGAGGGGACCCGGGTGGTCGCGGAGGCGGTCGCCCATGCGCCGGGCTTCTCGGTGGTGGGCGGGGGTGACAGCGCGAGCGCCCTCGAGGAGCTCGGCCTCAAGGACAAGGTCGGCTACCTGTCGACGGGCGGCGGGGCGTCGCTGACCTTCATCGAGTCGGAGGGGCACCTCCCGGGGATCGACGCGCTGCGCGCGGCCCCGAACGCGCCGTAGGGGTGATGGCCCGGCGCCCGCTCGTGAGCGGGAACTGGAAGATGCACCACGACCACATCGAGGCGCTGCACACCGTGCGCGACCTCGGCCTGCGGGTGAAGGCCGACGACGTCGCACGGCTGGACGTCTCCGTCCACCCTCCCTTCACCGACCTGCGCACCGTGCAGACGCTCGTGGAGAAGGAGCACCTCCCGTTCGCGCTGGGCGCGCAGCACTGCTCGCCGGAGGACGCGGGCGCATTCACGGGCGAGGTGAGCCCGCGGTTCCTGGCGCGGCTCGGGATCGCCTACGTGATCGTCGGGCACTCGGAGCGGCGCACGCTGTTCGGGATGGACGACGCGGCGGTCGCGGCGACGTTGCGCGCCGTTCTGCGCCACGAAATGACGCCGATCGTGTGCGTGGGGGAGACCGAGGACCAGCGGGAGGCGGGCCGGACCGAGAGCGTGCTCGAGGAACAGGTGCTGGCGGCGCTGAGCGGGCTGGCGCCCGAGGTGCTCGCCGGACTGGTCCTGGCCTACGAGCCGATCTGGGCCATCGGGACGGGCAAGGCGGCGACCGCCGTCGACGCCGAGGATGCCTGCGTGTTCATCCGCTCCCTCGTCGGGAAGCTGGGAGGCGACGAGGCGGCGGCCGGTGTGCGCATCCAGTACGGCGGCTCGGTGAACGGGGAGAACGCGGCCGATCTGATGGCCGAACCCGACGTCGACGGCCTGCTCGTGGGGGGTGCCAGCCTGGACGCGGCGAAGTTCACCGACGTCATAAGGGCCAGCGCCGCCTGCTACCGTTCCTAGCCCGAGAGCAGGCGATTCGCTCGTCCTGGGCTAGCTCGAGCTGGAGGATCCTCCGTTGTTGGCAACCTTGAACGCAGTCACCTGGGTGTACGTGGTGATCGAGGTGTTGAGCGCGCTCGGGCTGATCTTCCTCATCCTGATGCACAGCGGCAAGGGCGGCGGCCTGTCCGACATGTTCGGCGGCAGTGTGGGGGC
>DATAYX010000270.1:0-4157 GCA_036272355.1 Acidimicrobiales bacterium | reverse complement strand
AGGCCCTCGACCTGGGCCCCGAGGGGGGCGAACCATTCCGCCGCCCGCAGGACGACCCGCTCGGGGTGCTGATAGGCGGCCGCCGTGGGCAGCACCACCACATCGGTGCCACCCGACGCCGCCAGGAGCGTGACGTCGAAGCTGCAACCCTCGGTCCATTCGTCGCCCCCCACCAGGGCCAGCGTGCCGGTCGAGTCCATGGCGCCACTTTGGCACGCCCGGACGGGCCGTCCCGGCTTCGACTGCGGCGGTTACCGGCCGGTAGCCTTGGCGCCCATGTCGATCACACGGGTGGGAATTGTCGGTTCCGGGATCATGGGCTCGGGCATCGCCGAGGTCGCCGCCGCCAGCGGACACGAGGTCGTGCTGCGCAGCCGGAGCCAGTCGAGCGCCGACGCCATGGTGGCGGGCCTGGAGAAATCACTGGCCAAGCAGGTCGAGAAGGGCAAGCGCGACGAGGCCGAGGCCAAGGAGATCGCCGGGCGCGTGCGGGCGACGACCCATCTGGGAGAGCTGGTCGACGTCGACCTGGTCATCGAATCGGTCGTCGAGGACCTGGCGGTGAAGAAGGACCTCTTCGCCGAGCTCGACAACGTCTGCAAGCCCGGGACGATCCTGGCCACCAACACCTCGACCCTGCCGGTCGTGGAGATGGCGATGGCGACCGGGCGCCCCGAGCTGGTGTGCGGCGTGCACTTCTTCAACCCGGCGCCCGCCATGGCGCTGGTCGAGGTGGTGCGGCCGATCACCGCGAACGACGCCACCGTCGAGGCGGCGATCGCCTTCGCCGAGAAGTGCGGCAAGGACCCGGTCGAAGTCAAGGACCAGGCGGGCTTCATCGTCAACGCGCTCTTGTTCCCCTATCTCAACAACGCCGTGCGCCTGCTCGAGCAGGGCGTCGCGACCCGCGAGGGCATCGACGCCGCCATGAAGGGCGGATGCGGCTTCCCCATGGGGCCGTTCGCACTGCTCGACCTCGTCGGCCTGGACACGTCCTTGGCGATCCTCGACGCGCTCTACGAGGAGTACCGCGATCCCAATTACGCGGCGGTGCCGCTGCTGCGCCGCCTCGTCACATCGGGCCAGCTGGGTCGCAAGACCAAGAAGGGCTTTTACGACTACAACCGCTAGTCGCGCCTGGCGGACGCGAATCACGGGCACAATGGTGGGTGCGCCGTACCGTCTGGAGGTGAACTGATGGCGACCGAAAGGGAGCGAGACGCGCCCTGGGTGATGCGCACCTACTCGGGCCACTCCTCCGCTCGCGCGTCGAACGAGCTGTACCGCAACAACCTCGCGAAAGGGCAGACGGGGCTCTCCATCGCGTTCGACCTGCCGACCCAGACGGGCTACGACCCCGACGCGCCCGAGGCTGCGGGGGAGGTGGGCAAGGTCGGCGTGCCGGTGGCGCACCTCGGCCACATGGAGGAGCTGCTCGAGCAGATCCCCGTCGCGGACATGAACACGTCCATGACGATCAACGCGACAGCGGCCTGGTTGCTCGGCCTCTATGTCGCCCACGCCGAGGACATCGGCGTCGACCCCGTGTCCTTGGCCGGCACGACGCAGAACGACATCGTGAAGGAGTACCTCAGCCGCGGGACGTACATCTTCCCGCCCGGTCCGAGCCTGCGGCTCACGGTGGACACCATCGCCTACACGGTGCGCCACGCGCCGAAGTGGAACCCGATCAACGTGTGCAGCTACCACCTCCAGGAAGCCGGGGCGACACCGGTGCAGGAGGTGGCCTACGCGCTGGCCACGGCCATCGGCGTGCTCGACGGCGTGCGCGATTCGGGCAAGGTGCAGGAGGCCGAACTGCCGGCGGTGGTGGGGCGCATCAGCTTCTTCGTGAACTCGAGCGTCCGCTTCGTCGAGGAGACCTGCAAGATGCGGGCCTTCACGGCCATGTGGGACCGCATCTGCCGCGAGCGCTACGGCGTCGAGGACCCCAAGCTGCGCCGGTTCCGCTACGGCGTCCAGGTCAACTCGCTCGGCCTGACCGAGCAGCAACCGGAGAACAACGTGCAGCGCATCGTCCTCGAGACGCTCGGGGTCACGCTGTCCAAGGACGCCCGCGCCCGCGCCATGCAGCTACCGGCCTGGAACGAGGCTCTCGGACTGCCCCGGCCGTGGGACCAGCAGTGGTCGCTGCGAATCCAGCAGGTGCTGGCGTTCGAGTCCGACCTCCTCGAATACGACGACATCTTCGAGGGGTCGAAGGTCATCGAGGCCAAGACGGCCGAGCTGGTCGAGGAGGCCACGGCCGAGCTCGACGACGTCCAGGCGCTGGGCGGCGCGTTCGAGGCCATCGACGAGCTGAAGCGCCGGCTCGTGCGCAGCCAGGCCGAGCGCGTGCGCCGCATCGAGAGCGGCGACCTCACGGTGGTCGGCGTGAACTCCTTCACCGAGACGGCGCCGTCGCCGCTCCTCGGTGACGGCGAGTTCGAGAACATCCTCAAGGTCGACCACCGCGTGGAGGCCGAGATGATCGCGGACGTCGAACGCTGGCGCACCCTGCGCGACAACGGGAGGGTGCGGGCCGCGCTGGACGATCTGCTGCGGGTGGCCGAGGACGAGGGCCCCCAGGGCAACCTGATGCCTGCGACCATCGCGCTCGCGCATGCGGGTGGCACGACGGGGGAGTGGGCCGGCGCGCTGCGCGAGGTCTTCGGCGAGTTCCGGGCCCCGACCGGTGTGGGCGGCGGCGTCGGGCGCCGGGGCGAAGAGCTGAGGCCGATCCGTGTCCGCACCCAACAGCTGGCCGAGCGCACCGGCGGCCCGCCGCGCCTGCTCGTCGCGAAGCCCGGGCTCGACGGGCACTCCAACGGTGCCGAGCAGATCGCGGTGGCGGCGCGCGACGCCGGGTTCGAGGTAATCTACCAAGGCATCCGGCTGACCCCGGCACAGATCGTGGCGGCCGCCCTCGACGAGGACGTCGACATCGTCGGCCTCTCCATCCTGTCGGGCTCCCACCTCGAGCTGGTCCCCGACGTCCTCGACCGCCTGCGCGCCGCCGGGAGCACCGCCGCGGTCGTGGTGGGGGGCATCATCCCGCCCGACGACGCCGAGCTGCTGACGGGCAAGGGCGTGGCGTCGGTCTACACGCCCAAGGACTACTCGTTCGACGCGATCATGGAGGACCTGCTGGCGTTGGCGGAGCGCCAGCGCGCCGCCACTGCCGGGTGAGCCGCGCCATCTGGCGCCACGTCACCGGGACCGCACCCAGCGCGATCGCCTCGGCCCGGAGGCTCTCGGGCAGGTCGTAGTGATTGAGCGCGGCGGAGCGCCGGTGGACCTGGTACCCGCGGCGCGGGATGCCGAGCGCACCGGCCAGTGCGTGGAGCTCGTCGGGGTCGTCGGCCAGGAGGTGCGACCAGCGGTCGGCCCGCCCGTGCACGGTGGCCGGCTGCCGCCAGTCGTCGACGTAGACGGTCAGCGGCGGGTCCAGGGCCGGTCGCGGCTGACCGGCACGGGCTTGTTCCACCAGCGGCCGCTGAAACGCCAGGCCTGGTGGACCGGCTGCTGCTCGTCGGGCGCGGGGGGCCGGGGCCAGGCCAGCTGCACCGCCGACGCGATGGCCGCGAGCACGGCGGGGTCGGGTTCGGGGCGCGGCCGCAGTCCGAGGTGCGCCGGATCGATCGCGACGGCGCTCACAGGGGCACGTTGCCGTGCTTGCGCCGCGGCAGGTCCTCGCGCTTGGAGGCCAGGATGTCGAGGCTGCGGCAGATGACGGCGCGCGTGTCGGCCGGCGAGATCACGTCGTCGATGTAGCCGCGCTCGGCCGCGATGTACGGGTTTGCGTAGCGCTCGGTGTACTCGTCGATCAGCTCGGCACGGCGTTGCGCCGGATCGGCCGCCTCGGCCAGCTCGCGTCGGTAGACGATGTCGACCGCGCCGTTGGGCCCCATCACCGCCAGCTCGGCCGAGGGCCAGGCGAAGGCCAGGTCCGCGCCGATCGACTTGGAGTTCATGACGACGTACGCGCCCCCGTAGGCCTTGCGCGTGATGATCTGGATGCGCGGCACGGTCGCTTCGCAGTAGGCGTAGAGCAGCTTGGCGCCGTGGCGGATGATGCCGCCGTACTCCTGGTCCGTGCCGGGAAGGAAGCCGGGCACGTCGACGAAGGTCAGGAGCGGGATGTTGAACGCGTCGCA
>DATAYX010000269.1:0-7595 GCA_036272355.1 Acidimicrobiales bacterium | reverse complement strand
CGGGACGAGCGCGGTCGGGCCCGCCAACGTGTACCTCTACACGAACTGACAATCGTGGCCGGTGGGGCATGGGCATGCCCACACCGACCGAGCCGGCGGACCTAGAACGCGCCGTCGGTGGCGACGAGCATGTTCCCCACGATCACGGTGCACGTCGTCGAGATGCAGAACCACGGGTCGGTGTCGACGTAGCCCGCCCCGGTCGAGGCGGTGACCGCCTTCTCCTGCGGGATCCCGCCGGGGTTGTAGTAGGGGTAGTGCCGCGGGATCGAACAAGTCGCGGTGTCGCTCAGGTTCTGGCTGAGGCAGTCGGGCGTCGACTGCTGGGGATAGGGGTCGTCGCCCATCAGCACGACGCGCGCACTGCTGTCGTGCTCGATCGTCGTAATCATCTCGGCCAGGCCGGCCAGCCACGCCTGCCCGTCGACCACGACGTGGTCGTCGGCGATGCCGTATTCACGGGAGAAGCCGAGGATCACCACGGCCGGGCGCAGCGTCGCCATCCGCTGGAGCTCGGCCGTGCGCCAAGCGTCGCATTCGGTGTAGCTGTGCCCGAGCTCGGGTTGGAAGATGGTGATGTCGATCGGCGGGCAGGTCGCCTTGGCCATGACGACGAGCGCGTCGTGCTGCTGGTTGGCCAGCCGGTCGATGGCCGGGAACCACTGCAGCGCGTGCGAGTCGCCGAACAGCACGATGGACGTCGTCGAGCTCGTGTCGCCGTAGACGCACGGGTGCACGGTGGCGTCCGTGTAGCCGTCGAGGCACCCGTTGTCTTCGGGCACCGGCAGGTCCGACGCCGCGAGGGAGAGAGAGGGCTTGAGGTTGGCGGGCACGTCCGGGTTGGCCAGTGACTGGTAAACCTGCCGGTTGACCTGCGCGTCGAGTGCGTCCGCCGCGGCGACCGCGGGGGAGACGGTGGCCGGCGATGACGACGACCGGGTCCGGGGTGCGGATGCGGCCGACAGGTGGGTCACCGCGGCGGAGCCGGTACCCACGGGGGGCGGCACCTCGATCACCACGACGACCGCCATGGCGGCCGCGCCGAGGCTGATGGCGCCGCCGGCCAGGAGGCTGCGCGTCCGCTGCGCCGACAGCCAGGCCGAGCGCCGGGCCGGCTGCTCCACCAACGCGGTGGTGACGGCGGCCAGGAGGAGACTGCACACGCCGAGGCCCACGTTCTGCGCGAGGTCGAGGGAGTGGCCGACGACGTAGGGGGCCAGGATCAGCACCGGCCAGTGCCAGAGGTACCAGGTGTAGGAGACGGTGCCGATCGCGCGCATCGGAGCCAGCCCGAGCAGGCCGGAGGGGCCGAACCGCTGGGCGCGGGTGCCGGCCACGAGGGCGAGGCCGGTTCCCGCGACGGGAACGAGCGCGGCCGGCCCGGGGAAGACGGTCTGGGCGTTGAAGGCGAAGAGCGACCAGCCCACGGCGGCCAGACCGACCCATCCCGTCAGCGCGGCCGCCCACGCCGGGAAGTGCCGTCCCTCCCGCACGGCCAGGGCGAGGAAGCCGCCCAGCGCGAGTTCCCACGCCCGGGTCGGCAACGAGAAGAAGGCCCACGGTTGGTTCGCGTGCGTCAGGGAGACGCACCACCAGAAGGAGAGCACCGCCACGGCGGCCAGCGCGAAGAGGACCGGCCCGGGGCGGGCCACCGGGGCGGCGCGCCGGTGGCGGCCACGAGCGCTCCCCAACACGCGGCGCCCGACGACGAAGGCCACGAGCAACAGCGCCGGCCACAGCACGTAGAACTGCTCTTCGACGCCGAGCGACCAGTAGTTCTGCAGCGGCGATACGGGCCCCTGCGAGCTGAGGTAGCTCGTCGCCTGGAACGCGAAGCGGTAGTTGCCGGCGTAGAGCGCGCAGGCCACGGCGTCCTTGGCCACGGCGGTGGCCATGAGGGGACCGGTGACGGCGATGGACACCAGCACGGTCACCACGATGACGAGCACGGCCGAGGGGAGGAGCCGGCGGGCCCGTCGGGCGTAGAAGCCGGCGAAGGACAAGTGGCCGTCGCCCGACAACTCCTTCCACAGGAGCGATGTGATCAGGTACCCCGAGATGACGAAGAAGACGTCGACGCCGACGTACCCCCCCGGCACCGGCAGGCCGCAGTGGTAGGCCACGACGGCGAGGATGGCGACGGCACGCAACCCCTCGATGTCGGCGCGTTTGTGACTCTGTGCCCGGTGCGCCCCCGCACTGTGTGTGGCCATCGCTCGGTTGCCTCGGCCAAATCATCACCGACGGCAAGCTCGAATTCGCGGATAGGTCGCGGCGCTCAGCCGCTCCAGCGGCTCATCTCCTTCGACGCCCGGGCGGCCTCCCGCTCTGCGTCGCGGGCCATGATCAGGTTCCGCTTGTCGTACAACCGCCGGCCCTTGGCCAACGCGAGCTGGACCTTGGCCTTGCCGTCGCGGAAGTACAGCGACACCGGGATGAGGGTGAGCGATTGCTGCTGGGTCTTGCCCATCAGTTCGTCGATCTCCGCTCGATGCACCAACAGCTTGCGCTTCCGGTCCGGCTCGTGCGCCCCGAACCCGGTGGCGAACTGCCAGGGCGGGATGTGGAGTTGGAAGAGCCACAGCTCCCCGCCGTCGACCCGGGCGTAGGCGTCGTTCAGCTGGGCGTTGCCGTCGCGCAGCGACTTCACCTCCGATCCCTTCAGCACGATGCCGGCCTCGAAGGTCTCGAGGAACTCGTATTCGCGCCGGGCGCGCCGGTTCGTGGCGACCGTGCGGTCGCCGCCGCGCTCCTCGCGGGCGGCCGCCCGCTTGGCGATCTGCTTCTTCGCCCTGGCCATAGGGCTTACGAGGGTACTGTCCAGCCGTGCTCCGCTTGACGAAGGACCTCTACATGGAGATGGTCGCCCACTGCCTGGCCGGTCTGCCCGACGAGGCGTGCGGCCTCCTGGTCGGGTCCTACGGAGCCGACGAGGTCGGCCACCTCTTCCCGACGCCCAATGCGGCGGCGTCGGCCATGGTCTACGAGATCGACCCCAAGGACATGCTGCGGGTCGACCGGGCCGCCCGTGAGCTCGGCGCCGACATCATGGGCGTGTTCCATTCGCACACCCACACCGACGCCTACCCGTCGCCCACCGACGTGGCGCAGGCGACCGACCCGGGTTGGCACTACGTGCTCGTCTCGCTGCGTGACACCCACCCGGTGGTGCGCAGTTACGGCATCGTGGACGGGCGCATCACCGAGGAGCCGGTCGAGGTCCCCGGCCTCGACGTCCCCGGCCTCGACCTCAGCTCGCCCACCGGCTTGTAGAATCGTTACCGATTCAGTCAACAATCGTCCCGGCCAGCTCGTTTGCGAGAACATCTGGTCGAGCCCCGAGACCGGGACCAGAGCGCCGAGCGAGGAGGCCCCGTGGCCGTCGAAGTCCGCCTACCGACCGTCCTGCGCAGCCACGCCGGGGGCGCGAGCGTCGTCGCCGTCGACGGCGCCACCGTGGGCGAGGTGCTCTCCAAGCTGGTCGCCGAGTACCCGGGCAT
Source organism: Acidimicrobiales bacterium (assembly GCA_036272355.1). GTDB lineage: Bacteria > Actinomycetota > Acidimicrobiia > Acidimicrobiales > RAAP-2 > Bog-473. The sequence goes on along the minus strand of DATAYX010000269.1, from coordinate 4,095 downwards.
GGCGGGGCAGGTGCTCACCGACGACGGGTCGCTGCACAAGTTCGTGAACGTCTACGTCGACGACGACGACGTCCGCTATCTGCAGGGCCTCGACACGCCGGTCAAAGACGGCGCGGAGGTGTCCCTTCTTCCCGCCGTCGCGGGCGGCTGACGGCGCGGTTCGCGAGCCAGGGGATCGAGCCGCGCATGGCCCTCGCCGCCTCCGTCCTCGACCTGATCGGCAACACGCCGCTCGTCGACATCTCTGCGCTGAGCCCGAACCCGGCCGCGCGCATTTCCATCAAGCTCGAGGGGCAGAACCCCGGGGGCTCGGTCAAGGACCGCGTGGCACTGTCCCTGGTGGAGGACGCCGAGGCCCGCGGCGTGCTCAGGCCGGGCAAGCCCGACCAGGTGCTCATGGAGCCGACGTCGGGCAACACCGGCATCGGGCTGGCCATGGTGTGCCGGGTGAAGGGCTACCGGCTGAAGGCCGTGATGCCGACCGCCGTGTCGATCGAGCGTCGCCAACTGCTCGAGCTGTGGGGGGCCGAGATCATCGAGTCGCCGGGTCCCGAGGGGTCCAACGGTGCGGTGCGGCTGGCCCGCGGCCTGGCCGAGGAGCATCCGGAGTGGGTGTTCCTCTACCAGTACGGCAACCCGGCCAACCCCAAGGCGCACTACGAGGGGACCGGCCCCGAGATCCTGCGCGACTGCCCCGGGATCACCCACTTCGTCGCCGGGCTCGGCACGTCGGGGACGTTGCTCGGCGTCGGGCGTTTCCTCCGGGAGAAGCTCGGCGACGCGGTGTCGATCTGGGCGGTCGAGCCGCCGGCCGGCGAGATGGTGGACGGGCTGCGGAACCTCGACGACGGCTACATCCCGCCGATCTTCGAGGACCTGGGTGGCGCCGAGCTCCTCGATCGCAAGACGGTGGTGCGGCCGCGGGAGTCGATCGAGTGGACGCGCCGGCTCACCGAGGTCGGCGTCTTCGCCGGGATCTCGACGGGCGCGGCCTTGGCCGGCGCCGTGAAGTGCGCGGCGTCGTTGGAGCCCGGCGTCGAGGCGTCGATCGTGGTGGTCTCGGCGGACGGGGGCTGGAAGTACCTCTCCACGGGGGCCTGGACGGACGACCTCGACGAGGTCACCGAGCGGGCCAAGTCGATCATCTACTTCTAGGGCATCGAGGCGGCCGCAGAACCGTGGAGGCCGTGGACCTCGCGCAGGAGAAGGCACGCCTGCGCCGTCAGTTCGCCGACCGGATCGCAGCGCTGGACGAGGCGGCATGGGACACGGCGTCCTGGTGTGCGGGTTGGCGGGTGCGCGACGTCCTGGCGCACCTCGTGAAGGGCGCCGAGATGAGTTACGGATCGCTGACGCTCGACCTGGTGCGTGGGGGGTTCAGACCGGACCGCTCGGTCGGCAGGGCGGCGACCCGCCTCGGTGCCGAACCGGTCCCCGAGCTGGCGGAGCGGCTGCGCCGGGCGGCGGACCGTCAGTTCCATCTCGTCGGGACTTCCGAGGCGATGGGCCTCGTCGACGTCCTCGTGCACAGCGCCGACGCGCTGCGCCCGATCAGCCTCGAGGTGGACGCGCCGCCGGCCGACGCCCCGCCCGCACTCGATGCGCTCTGGAAGGCCGGTCGGATGATCGTGCACGCCTCCCCGCAACAGGGTCGCCGCCTGGTGGCGACGGACGTCGACTGGTCCAGGGGAAGCGGGCCGGAAGTGCGGGGGAGAGGCATCGACCTCCTCCTGCTCGTGGCCAACCGGCGTCAGGTGCTGCCCGACCTCGCCGGTCCGGGACTGGCGGGGCTCTGAATCCCGAGGATCTGCGTGGCGCGTTCCGCCAAGGCGACGAGGGCCGCGACCACGTCGGTGACGATCCCGTCCCGAGAGGGCACGTAGTCCTCGCCGAGGTCGCCGATCCCGCGCAGGGCGGGGGGTAGCTCGATCTGGACCCCGTGCGCGGCCGGCAGGTTGACGGGATTGCGGGGGTGAAAGCCGAGGCGGACGCGTTCGGACCCTGCGTGGTAGCCCGGCAAGCGGTCGCGAAGGATCCCGCAGGCCGCGTCCACGAGGTCGGCGTTGAGGCCGCCGACGATGATCCCGCGGAGCGGGCCGGTCTGGCGCCCGCGCCGTGCCGGGCCGTAGGGCTCGATCACCGGTCCGGACCCGCTGTCGACGTGGAAGCTGAAGCTGTCGCGTCCGAACCCGTGCACGGAGATGGCGACCTCGACGTGTCGGAGGAACGCCGACATCTTCTGCGACTGTCCGGGGTCGTGGTGCCGCGAGGTGAGATGGACCCGGAGGTTGCCCGGTTGGACGATGGCGTAATACGAGGCGCCGGACTTCTCGGCCGCGCAGGAGGCGATCTCGTGGGTGCCGCGGTCCTGTGACCCACCGTGGAGCGCCATGAACCCGACGGCCGATCGCAGGACGCAGGTCTCTTCGACGCCCGGCAGGGCGAGGAGCTCGGCCAGGTCCATGCCGGGATGCCTAACCGGTCGTGTTCATGCGACGCATGCTGGCCTGGAACGCCCGTGGGGCGATCGTGCGGGCGATCGGCGCGAGCAACGGCAGCCGGGCGGCGTTGATGTCGATGCGCGCGGCACCCATCCGGTCCGCCGTGAGGTTGGCCACACCGTCGGCCGTGCGGCGCACGGCCTTGGGCGGCAGCGATCCGCCGTCCTCGTTACCCGACAACCCCATCGCGGTCGGCACCCATCCGGGGTAGAGGACGTGCACGTGGACGCCGGCCGACGCCACCTCGTGCGCGATGGACTCGCTGAACGCCGAGAGCGCCGCCTTGGACGCGGCATAGCCGCCTTGCCTCGGTTCAGGAGCCCGGGCCGAGTCGGATGACACGTTGACGATGACGCCACCTCCCCGTTCGAGCATGCCCGGCAGCACGGCCAGCGTCCCGGTCACGACGGAGAAGAAATTGACGTCGAAGACCTGGCGGACCGTGGCGGGGTCCGGCGGGGGTGCGCCCGCTCCGAGGCCGGTCACCGGCAGCATGAGGTCGATGCCCGCGTTGTTGACCAAGTGGTCGATGCGGCCGTGCCGGCGCTCGGCGGCGGCGAGCGCGTCGCGGAAGGCGTCGCCGTCGGCGACGTCGCAGACGGCGGTCTCGCTCGTGGCGGTGTGGCGGCCGAGCTGGGGCTGGAGCTGGTCGAGGAGGTCCTTGCGCCGGGCCAGGCCGACGACCGTGGCGCCGCGGGCGGCCAGCACGAGAGCGAGCGAGCGCCCGATGCCGCTCGAGGCGCCCGTCACGACGGCCACCTGGCCGTCGAAGCGCTGTCCTCTCGTCGGGTGGCGCCGGGACATCGTCCCACCATAGGTGCAGGTGAGGCGGTTGTCGCCGGGCGGACGGGTGCCGCCGGGACGGGCCTGGCCGGACAGGGCGGTCGGTTCCACAAGCGGAGGGCAATGACTCAAGGGGCGCCCAATTCCTGCCGATTTCAACCGGAGTAGAGGGGGAACACAGGCGTCTCGCGTCGCGTGCCCCCGTCAATGGATCGGAGCTCAGATGAAGATGCGCCGCAAGGGGAACGGTCCTGCATCCGAGGACGTCGTGGTGCTCGACGAGGTGCAGGAGCCCGAGGCCCCCGAGAAGGTCCTCGCCGGCGTCGTGGCCGCAACGGCCGAGGCCACCGCTGAGGCCGGGTCGTCATCGAACGGCGTGACCGGGAACGGAGCCGGGGTACTCACCGCCGCGGCGCTCGGCGCCGGCGGCAGCGCGAACGGGACGCCGCCGCGCAAGGGAATGCTCGGGCAGCTCCTGGTCAAGCGCGGGCTCGTCTCCGACGAGCAGATCGGCCAGGCCCTGGCGATGCAGTCGACGTCGGGCAAGCGCCTCGGTGAGCTGCTCGTGGACATCGGCGCGCTCGACGAGCGGAGCCTCGTCGACGCGTTGGCGGACTACTTCGACATGCCCGTGACCCACCTGCGCCGCGACGCGCCCGACCCGGCCGCATTGGCGCTGGTGCCCGAGAAGCTCGCTCGTGAGCACCTGGCGATCCCGGTGCACATCGACGGGGACGGCCTGCGCGTCGCGGTCGCCCAGCCGAGTGACGACCTGCGCTTCCTCCTGACCGAGACGACCGGGCACTCGGTG
>DATAYX010000268.1:0-3965 GCA_036272355.1 Acidimicrobiales bacterium | reverse complement strand
GTCGCGTCGGGCGCCGACCTTCGACACGACCACCAGGTCCTCGGGATACGGGTGCAGCGCCTCGCGGATCAGCTCGTTGGCGACGTCGGGCCCGTAGAACTGCGCCGTGTCGATGTGGTTCACCCCCGCCTCGACCACGCGTCGCAGGATGGAGATGGCGCCGGCGCGGTCCTTGGGCGGTCCGAACACACCGGGCCCGGGCAGTTGCATGGCGCCGAAGCCCATGCGGCGGACGGGACGGCCGGCGAGCAGGGTCACGGTGTCGGTGTCTGGCATGGGCGCCAGCTTGCCGTGCGGGCGGCCCTCCCCGTGCGGCCGCTCGGAACCAGCCGGCGGTCCCAGGGTTGTCCCGGCCCCCTAGCGTTGACCACGTGGCGCGCCGGCCGACCATCACCTACCAGGGTGAGTATGCGTTCGCGTGTTCACCCGAGCAGCTCTGGCGTGCCATGGAGGAGGCCGACCAATTCGAGAGCTGGTGGTCGTGGCTCTCGGAGTTCCGACTGGAGGGAGGCGCGCTGGTGCCCGGAGCGGTCCTGCGCGGGGTGGTCGCCCCACCGTTGCCCTACCGCATGCGCGTACGGATCGAGCTGACCGAATGTGAGCCGTATCGTCGGATCCTGGCGACGGTCCGCGGTGACCTGGAAGGAGAGGCACGGCTCGAACTTCGTGGCTCGGACACCGGTTCCGTCATCGACGTTGCCTGGACGGTGGAGATGATGCAGCGACCCATGCGTCTGGCGAGCCGTTTCGGTCACCCCCTCCTCCAGTGGGGTCACGACATGGTCGTGGCCACCACGGTGGCTGGATTCCGCAGACGGCTGGAAGCGGCGAACTGACGCGGCGGCGTCACGCCATACGGGCGATCGCAAACGCCGTGGACAGGAAGACCATGCCCCACGAAAGGCTCAGGAGGGCGCGTTCGAGGGGCTGCAGGTAGCTCCGCTTGTCGAGGACGAGCGTTGCGCCGTCTTTCAATGCGATGCTGCCCTGCACCGTGGCGGAACGGCGACGGACGAGACGAGCCGGTGTGCTCAGTTGTCGCTGCGCGGCTGAGACGAAGAACGCCGCGGCCGCTGCGATGGCTGCGGCCGGGCGCAGGGTGCCCGTTTGTGCGACGTACGCGACCAGCACCGGGAACGAGCCCCACGCGAGCGCAAACCACACGTCGCTGTGGATCCGGCCACCGAACAGCTCCATGTTGTAACCGACAACGAGAACCGGGCCGATCACCATGAAGGGAATCAGCGCCCATCCCACCTTCCACACCCCGACCGCGCCGAGTGCGACGGCACCGGCCAGGCTGAGCACGGTGGCGACCACGAGGGCCGGCCCCGGGATGTGCGTGCCCAGCGGGCGGCCGTGCAGTTCGTCGAGAGCATGGGCGGCGATGCCGACCGCCAAGAAGAACGCCAACAGGGTGGCGACGAGTCGCGACGCGCTGACATGGGGCGCGAGGCACGCGCCGAACACGACGTAGGAAAGATGCCACGCTGTGTACGGCGGGTGGAGGAGCGTCCACCAGTCGTGCCAACCACCGGAACTGGCGGCGTAGAAGGAGGGGCGTTCCTGCTGTCCGGGGGAAGCTGGTGCGTCCTGCGGATGAACCGGTTGATGTCGTGACGGCACCGGCGACGGACCCGGCTGGTCAATCATGGCTTCGGGTGCCCCACATCACGAGGCCGCCGCCCAGACTCATGACGCGCACGCCGACGGACTCGAATCCGGCGCGACGCCAGGCGTCCTCGATCCAGGCCAGCGGGTACCGCTGATAGTGCTCCGAGATGTTGGGACCGAGAAAGCGGCCCACCCCGAACCATTCGCGACCCCCGGTCAGCAGTCCACCGAGCGGAAGAAGGAGGCGCGTGTAGAGCCACCACATGACCCGCCAGAAACGCTGCGGGGGGAGGTAGAAATCGAGGCTGGACACGACGCCACCGGGCTTCACCACGCGGGCGAGCTCTTTGAGCGTTTCGGCGGGATCGTCGACGTAGCGCAACAGATAGGTGAACATGAGCGCATCGAAGGAAGCGTCGGGAAAGGGGAGGCGCTCCGCCTTTCCCACGACCACCCCGATGCGCTCACTCAGCCCGAGGCGAGCGACGTTGGCCCTGCCCTGCAACAACATGGCCTGCGTCAGGTCGACGGCAACGATGTCGGACGAAGTCCGTGTCGCGAGCTCGATCGCGACGCCGGCCGTCCCCGAGGCGACGTCGAGGACCCTGTGTGGCGCGTGGGGCACGACGCGGTCGACCAAGGCCCGGCGCCAACGGCCGTTCTGACCCATGGACAGGATCTCGGCCAACCGGTCGTAGCGCTGCGGCAACGGGGTGAACAGGTCTCGGGCAAATCGGTTCCGATCGCCCGCCACATACCGCAGCATGAGTCCTCCTCGGATGAGAGAGTTCACTGTAGATCCCGAAGCGAGAGAGGAGCGGCCTGACCTTGGCGCGCTACGACGTGGCCGTGGTGGGGAGCGGCCCAGGTGGAAGTGTGGCCGCTCTCGCCCTGGCGCGGGGTGGGGCGCGGGTGGCCTTGGTCGACAAGGCGAACTTCCCCCGTGACAAAGCCTGCGGGGACATCGTCGGCCCGAGAGGCCTGCAGGTGTTGCGCGACCTCGGCGTGCCGGTACCCCCCGGCCGCGACGTCGGCGACATCCTGGTCGTCGGCCCGACCGGACGCCGGGTCCGCCTGCCCTGCGGCGAGGGTCTGACCTACCCGGGGCACGGCACCGCAGTTACCCGGAGAGATCTCGACAGCGCACTGCACGAGAAGGCCGTCGAGGAGGGGGCCACCCCGATACGGGACCGGGTGGAGGAGCCGCTGTGGAACGAGGGGCGGTTGGACGGGTTCCGACTGGGAGGGGGCGAAGAGCTGCGCGCCGACTTCGTGATCGGAGCAGACGGGGCGACCAGCCATGTGGCCAGGAGCACCGGCTTGACGGATGCGCGAAGGATTCTCTGGGGCTTCGCGGTCCGGACGTACATGTCCTGCCCGGTCGATCTTCCTTCCATCATCTTCTGGGAGCCGTCGCCGTGGCGAGGTTTTCCCGGCTATGGGTGGGTCTTTCCCGGTGCCGACGGTGGGGCCAACGTGGGTCTCGGGATTGCGACCTTGTCGGATCGCACCGGAGGCGCAGAGGCGTCCCGGCTCTTCCCGAAATTCTTGGACCACGTTGCGGCACTCGGGCTCGTCGAGGACCCGTCGACGTCCACGACAGGACGCCAGCTGGGGGGATGGCTCAAGATGGGGATGGTCGGCACGACACCAGCCGCGGGACGGGCGCTCCTGGTCGGTGACGCGGCCGGCCTCGTGAACCCCCTCCAGGGGGAGGGCATCGCGCAAGCCATGGGCAGCGGCCGTCTGGCCGCGGAGGCCATCCTCGGCGATGCGGGCGACGCCGCCACGCGGTACCGAGCGCGACTGGCGGCCGAGCATCTCCCGTACCACCGCGTTGCCGCGGCGATACAAAAGGCCTCGGTCGGGCGGCCGCATGCCGTCGCCGTGACGGCCCGCGTCCTCTCCGTCATCGGGCGTATGGACCTCATTGCCGGAGGGTGGTCCGTCTTCTGGAACGAGCTGCTCGAGGGCGCGCCCCGCAACGGACATCGGGCGATCGCCCGTGCGATCTCGTGGGCCGGCCGGGCCTCGACTGCCTATACCTCGACCACGCGGTGGTTCGAGAACGAGACCGCCTTGCTCTCTTCGGGCAACGGGAGACTGCGCTCGGGCCTCCCCGAGGAGGCTGTGGCTGTGGCCGGCGTCAGTCCGGACGCCGGTCGCACCGGCGCAGCGCCCGCAGCGACGGGAACCCCACAATGAGGGTCTGCAACCGCCAGCCGCGCGGCGACAGTCCCCGCCGCCGGGCCATCCGGCCCGCGGCGAGCGCCTCGCCGACGTGGATCACCGCGGTCGCGGCCACGAGGGAATAGAGGACCTCCCTCGGAGGCAGCCGGTTCCCGCTCACC
>DATAYX010000267.1:0-13366 GCA_036272355.1 Acidimicrobiales bacterium | reverse complement strand
GCGTCGTCGACCATGTCGGGGCGGTCGATGGCCCGGAACACCCGGAGCGCGATGTTCGGCGACGCGCTCGAGATCGCGACCCACTTGCCGTCGCTCGTTTCGTAGGCGTTGCGCGGCGCGCTCGCCGGCAGCAGGTTGCCGACGCGTCCCGGGACCTTCCCCAGATGGCTGTAGGCGAGCGTCGACGTCTCGATGAGCCGGGCCAGCGGTTCGATCAGGTTGACGTCGATCAGCTGGCCGCCCGCGCCGTGCACATCCCGGTGGTACAGCGCCAGCATGACGGCGGCGGTCGCCGACTGGGACGCCACCCCGTCGGCGAGGAAGAACGGGGGCAGCGTCGGCGGCCCGTCGGGCTGGCCGGTCACGTGGGCGAAGCCACTCATCGCCTCGGCCAGCGTGCCGAAGCCGGGCCGGTCGCTCTTCGGTCCGCCCAGCCCGTACCCGCTGATGTGCAGCATGACGACCCGCGGATGCGCCGCGTGCACCGCGTCGTAGTCGAGGCCCCATTTGGCGAGCGCGCTCGGCCGGTTGTTCGCCACGAAGACATCGCTCACGTCGAGGAGGCGGTGGAACAGTTCCTGACCGTCGGGGTCGTGCAGGTCGAGCGTCACACACTGCTTGTTGCGGCTCATGCTCTTCCAGAACAGGCCGACGCCGTCCTTCTGGTCCCCCCAGGTGCGCAAGGGGTCGCCCACGCCGGGCTGTTCGACCTTGATCACCTCGGCGCCGAACTCGCCGAGCATGGTGGCCACCATCGGCCCGGCGGCCAGGGTCGCCGCGTCGATGACGCGGATGCCCCGGAGCGGGAGTTCGGGCTCAGGCACCCAGGGACACCGCCGGGCGTTCGAGTCCCAGGTGCTCGCGCAGCGTCGTCCCCTCGTAGTGGTCGCGGAAGACGCCCCGGCGCTGGAGCTCCGGCACGACGAGGCGGACCATGTCCTCGTAGGCGCCCGGGCTGTGTGTGGCCGCGATGACGAACCCGTCGCAGGCACCGCTGTCGAACCATGCCTCCATCTGGTCGGCGATGTCGGGTCCGGTTCCCACGAAACGCGGTCCCTGCAGCAGTGTCGCCCGGTGACCCGCCAGGTCTCCGAGCGTCACCGTCTCGCTCCCGATGTGCTTCTTGATGTTCTGCACCAGCCCACGGATGCCCGACACCGACTCGATCAGCTCGTCGGTGATCGGCGCGTCGAGCTCGAGGCCGGCGAAGTCGTAATTCATCAGCTCGGAGAGCAGGGTGAGCGAAGCCATGGGGTCGACCAGATCGTTGAGGAACATCTGCTCTCGTTCTTCGGCATGGGCCTTCGACTCGCCGACGACCGTGTAGGCCATCGGGAGCATCTTGACGGACTGCGGGTCCCGACCCCGCTCCCCGATCTTCTCCTTCTGGTCCTTGTAATGGGACCGGGCGATGTCGATGCCCGGGTCGCCCGTGAAGATCAGCTCCGCCCAGCGTGCCGCGAACTCACGGCCGCGCCCCGACGAGCCGGCCTGGAGCAGGACCGGGCGCCCCTGGGGACAGCGCGGCACGGTGAGCGGCCCCCGCACGCTGAACCACTCGGCGTCGTGGTCGAGCTCGTGCACCTTCGCGGGGTCGGCGAACAGCGGCGTCTCCCGGTCGAGCACCAGCGCGTCGTCCTCCCAGGTGTCCCACAACCCTGTCGTCGCCTCGAGGAACTCGTCCGCCCGGTCGTAGCGGAGGTCGTGGGGGATCGCCTCCTTGAAGCCGTAGTTCTGCGCCTCGCTGTCGTTCACCGACGTGACGACGTTCCAGGCGGCACGTCCGCCCGACACGTGGTCGAGCGTCGCGAACGTGCGGGCCACGTGGAACGGCGTGTAGTAGGTCGTCGAGTACGTCGCACCGAGCCCGATCCGGTCCGTGACCGCGGCGCAGATGCCGAGCACGATGCTCAGGTCGAGCTTCACCGGTCGCGCCCCCGTCCGCACCGCCTCGGCGACCGAGCCGCCGTAGATCCCCGGCATGGCCAGGCGGTCGTCGAAGAACATGAGGTCGAAGCAGCCCTCTTCGAGCGTCCGGGCCAGCTTCTGGTAGTAGCCCGCCGTCAGGAAGCCGTGCTCCGTGGCCGGATGGCGCCAGGACCCGGCATAGACGGTGGCGTTCCCCGCCTGCATGAACCCGACCAGGGCCATCTGCCGCTTCTTGTTCGCCATCGGCCCTCCCTATGAATACGTCGTTCCAGCAATTTAATATGTAATATGTCAGATATCAAACTGATCAGCACGACCGTCCGGGCCCAGGCCGCCGACGAGCTGCGCGACCGGATCCTCACCGGGCGCCTGCGGCCGGGGGACCGTCTCGACCTCGACCAGCTCACCGCGGAGTTCGGCATCAGCCGCACCCCGATCCGCGAGGCGCTGCTCGAGCTGTCCTACGAGGGGCTCGTCGCGATCACCCCGCGCTCGGGCATGGCGGTGGTCGGGATCACGCCGGAGGACGCCGTCGACAACTTCGCCATCCTGGCCGCACTCGCCGGCAAGGGCGCCGAGCTGGCCACCGCGCGCATCACGCCGGACGAGCTCTCCGACCTCCGTGCCCTCGCGGGGGCGATCGGTGCGTCCGGCGACGTGGTCGCGGCCAACCGGCACTTCCATCGCGCCATCAACGTGGCCGCGCGCTCATCCCGGCTCCTCACCTACGTGCGCCAGGCGCAGCGGGTCGTGCCGGGCAACTACTTCGAGCTGTTCCCCGAGCAGGAGCTGCGCAGCCGGCGCGAGCACGCCGCGCTCCTCGATGCCATGGAGCGCGGCGACGGGAGCGAGGCGCGTCGCATCATGGAGGCGCATGTCCTCTCCGCGGGTGAGGCGCTCGGGACGTGGCTGGCCAAGGCCGACCGGGAGGCGGCCCGGGCATAGGTCCGGCGAGTCGCCCCGCGGTCAGCCTTCCGACGGCTTGCAGGGTCAGCGAGACCGGCACGTACTTGGGCGAGTCCGGCGTGCGCACGTGGCCGTCGTCGACCCCTGGCGCGATCGCCCGGGGACCCTGGGCCCGGGACAGCGCGGTCAGGGGGCGGGGCGCCCCTCGGCCAATGCGAGGACCGACGAATAAGCCCTGTGATCCGCCACCGCCGCCCCGAGGCGCTCGAGCATCACCGTGGTCACGGAGGGGTGCACCTTCAGGGTGATCGCCCACAAGAAGAGCCCGTAGAGCATTCCCACTCCGATGGCGCGCCAGGCCTCGTCCCAACCGGGCGCCTCGCCCCCCTCGGCCTCGAGCCGCTCCAGATAGGTGGCGAGGAGCGCGCGCTCGTCCTGCCGTCGATCGCGGACGGTCAGCGCGCAGCCGAGGTGGTAGCCGACGTCGACGTACCAAGGCCCGCGCTGCACGAGCTGCCAGTCGACGAGACACGGGGCACCGTGCGCGTCGAGGTACAGGTTGCCGACGTGGGCATCGCCGTGCAGCAGGCACGCCGGAGCGGCGCGTGCCAGCACCGGCGGCAGCAGGGCGATCCGGTCCATGAGGAGTTCCGGGTCTCGTACGTCGTCGGGCACCCGTGCGCCGATCGGCCCCTCGAAGTTCCCCTTGATCTCCTTGAGGCCACGGGCGCGCATGGTCATGTCGAGCCTCGGGACCAACCAGTGCTCCTGCAACGTGGGCGACGCCCACGTGCGGCCGTGCAGGATCGCGAGCTGGTCGAGGCTCTGCGCGACCTGGTCGGGCGCGTACGGGCTCAGGGCATCGAGGAAGACGGCGCCACGCGCGAGCACGTCCTCGGTGATGACCACGCCGTGGTCGGTGTCGGGGTCGACGCGCGCGTACTCGCACGGCAACGTCCGGATGCCGGCGCCGGCGGAGAGCTCGCGGTAGAACAGCACCTCGGGCCTGCCGGCGGACCGGCTGAGAACGGCGCCGTCCGAGCAGTCGGCGAAGTAGCCCTTGATGCAGAGGTGCTCGGGCAGCCCGGGCGGGAGTCCGGGCTCGCAGTGGATGCGAAACCGCGCGTTGGTGGACACGCGGGAGATCACGTCCCCCTTCTCGACACGGGTCACCCGCACGCCCGGAAACCTCTCGCCCAGTGCGGCGGTGAGCCACTCCGACGAGAGCGCGTCGGAGAGGAGGTCAGGAACACTCACGGGACTCGTCGCGGCACCGCGCGGCAGCCTCAGTGCGCGCCGCCGAGGCCCGAGAGGCAGAACCGCCAGAGTCGCTCGCCGACCTCTTCGGTGGACTGCTCGGAATCTGCGAACGCATAGTGGTGGAAGACGGCCATGACGAGCTGTGTGATGTGCCACGCATCGCTCTGGGGATCCGCGCTCCGGAGCGACCCTGCCCGCACCGCGTTCTCGATCTCCTCTGCTACCAGGTCGCTGAACGGGCTGATCGCGACTGCGATCTCCGCCGGATACTCCTGCTGGAGCCGCCAGTGCTCACTCGTGATGAAGCGCGGGGCCGTGACCTCCGCGCCGTCGGCGGGCGGCCGCGCCGCGATTGTCACGCAGAAGCGGAGCCGTTCGATCGGGTCCGCCATCTCGGCGACCTGGCTCCGCAGTCCCTCACAGAACTCCGAGATCAGATCCTCGAAGACGGCCAACAGCAGCTGATCCTTGCTGGCGAAGTAGCGGTAGAAGGTCTGCAGTGCGACACCGGCCTCCTTCACGAGCTCCTGCGTCGTGAAGGACGTCCCCTTCGTCGCGATGAGGCGACGGGCGGCGCGCACGATCGCCTGCGCCTGCTCCATCCCCCGGTTCCGCGATCGCTGGACCATCGGGGAACGCTCGACGGCTCGCTCGACCCATGTCATCGGGAGCCATCCCCCCTGTCGATGCCGTCAGCGCTCGGCACTGTAGACCACCGCCCCTCCGAGGTGGGGTGACGAATGGCAGGCCAGCCCGATGGCCGCGCCCGCGCGTTGGCGTTCGCCCGCCCGCTGTGAGAGTTGGAGATAACACTCGAGCATCTGGGGGACGCCGTGCATGCGGCCGTTCCCCAGGGCGCCTCCACCCGAGAGCACCGGCAGGGCTCCGGGCCGGTCACTGTCGATGCCGCCGTCGCGGACGAACCGATGCGCCTCTCCGGCCGGGCAGAAGCCCAGGCATTCCAGCCAGAGATAGACGAAAGGCGAGAACCCGTCGTACACCTGCGGCAGATCCACCTCGTCGGGGCCGATCCCGGCCGATTCCCAGAGCCGCCTCGCCGTCTCGGCGCCCACCTCCATGATGTCGTCGAGGGGCCAGTGCAGCGGGAGCCGCCGCCGGACGGGGAACCCGCTCGCGAACCCCGAGACGTAGACGGGCCGATGCGGAAGGTCCTTGGCCCGCTCGGCCGAGGTGAACACGAAGGCGGCGACGCCGTCGACGGGCATGTCGCAGTCGAAGCGGCAGATGGGGTCGTTGATCATCGGCGCCGCCAGGTACTCCTCCGTCGTCAAGGGCTTGTCGTGCCACTGGGACCATGGGATGCGGGACCCGTTCTTGCGCGCCTCTTGGACGACCAACGCCATCGCCTCGCGCTCGGCACCGAAACGTTGCAGGTATTCGTTGTACGCCAACGCGATCATCGCGACGGGTCCGAAGAAACCCTGCGGCGCCGTCCACTGCTGGTCCCCCCGCGCCTCGGTCATGGGATTGCCGTGGTAGCGGCCCTGCGGGTTGTGCAGCGCCCGGTGCACGAGCACGTAGTCGGCGGCGCCGCTTGCGACGGCGTTGACCGCCATGGCCACCGCGCCGGGAAGCTGGCCCATCCCCTGGAAGCCGGCTGCGTAGCGCGGGTTGACCCCGAGATGCTCCGCCAGCCAGTTGGCCGAGACGAGGCTCACGCCGTCCACGGGGGCATGCGCACCGGCCGTGGGGAACAGGCTGGCAGTGACGAAGCCGTCGACCTGGTCGAGCCCCAGCCCGGCGTCGCGCATCGCACGCCGCGCCGTGTCGAGGGTGAGGGCGCCGAGCGAACAGTCGGCGTGCCGCACGATCGGGCTCTGGGCGTACCCGACGACGGCCACCTGATTGCGGGACTCGAAGGTCCGGGGCACTCAGGTGTCCTCCGAGGCCACGAGCTCGAACGCCGGCACGGAGCAGCCGGGCCCCAGGTCCTCGAACGCGACGCGGACCGGCGCCCCGGCCCAGAGGGACGCCTCGGGGCCGTCGAGCAGCCGGCCGATCAGGCGGATCCCCGGCGGATCGGCCAGCTCCACGTCGACGAGGACGAACGGGACGTCGTCGTCGAAGCCCGGCAGGAACGACTGGCGCATGACCGTCCACGACCGCACGATGCCCACGCCGACCACTTCGGCGAAATCGAACCCGGCGTCGGCACGGCCACACTCCCGGCAGACGGCGTCGGGCGGATGGGTGAAGGTGCCGCATGCCGCGCACTGGGCCAGGACGAGGACGTGGCGGGCCGCCGCCTCCCAGAAGGGTGCGGAGATCTCGTCGGCCACCGGCACCGGACGTGTCGCCGGCGTCACGGGACGACCCCGGCATCCTTCAGCGCGCCGATGGCGTCCCAGTCGTAGCCGAGCTCGAGCAGCAACGCCTCGGAGTGTTCGCCGTGTTCGGGGGCGCGCCGCAGGTGCGGCGGTCGTTCGTCGAATTGCACGGGGACGGCCGGCAGCCGGTAGGGCGGCTCCCCGTCGGCCACCTCCGCGATGTACCCGTTCGCGAGCACCTGGGGATCGTCGAGGATCTCGGCGACGGCCTGCACCGGGGCCCACGGGGCATCGAGCTGCGAGAGCAACGCCTTCCACTCCTCGTAGGTGCGCCTCGCGAACTCCTGGTCGAGGATCGCCATGCACTCGGCCGCGTTGGCGCGCCGCGTCGCGATGTCGGCGAAGCGGGCGTCGGCGGCGAGGTCGTCGCGGCCGATCAGGCGGCAGAAGTCCGCCCAGTAACGGTCGGCCTCGAGGAACACCAGCTGGATGTGCCGCCCGTCCCTGGTCCGGTACATGCCGACGAGGGGGTTCACGAGCGGTCCGCGCCCGCTGGGGGCGGCGGGCGCGTCACCGCCGAGCGCGGCGAGGACGTCGGACGAGAGCGTCCACATCGCCGTGGCCAGCAGCGAGACGTCCACGACCGAGCCCCGGCCGGTCCGCTCCCGCTTGAGCAAGGCGGCGGACACGCCGAAGGCGAGCGACATCGCGCCGTTGCGATCTCCCATGGCGCCCCGCTGGTTGATCGGGTAGTCGCGGTCGGGCGGGGTCAGGACGTTGGCCAGTCCGCCGCGGGCCCAGAACGCGGACGCGTCGTACCCGGCCCGGTCGGCGTCGGGCCCTCGCACGCCGTAGCCGTGACCCCGGGCAAAGACGAGGCGCGGATAGCGCTCGGACACCGAGGCGGCGTCGAGGCCCAGTCGTTCGAGGGCCCCGGGACGCAGGCTCGTCAGGAGGACGTCGGCCGTCTCGAGCAGCCGGTGCAACACGGCGCGGCCTTCGTCGTGCTGCACGTCGAGGGCGAGCGACTTCTTCCCTGCATTGGCCAGTGCCATCGACAGGTTCACGCCCTGGCGCTCGCTCCCGATGCCCTGCGTGGCGAGGCCCCGGTAGGGATCGCCACGCACCGGCTCGACATGGATCACATCGGCCCCCCAGGCGGAGAGCAGGGCGCCCGCCACCGGCACGAACACCCACTGGGCCAGCTCGACCACGCGCACGCCCGCGAATGGCTTGTCCTCCGTCACGGCATCGGTGGTCACGTCGGGCTGAGGACGACGACCGGGATGACCCGGGTCGTCCGGGACTGGTACACGTCGTAATTCGGCCACTGCGCGGCCACGATGCTCCACAACCGCGGCTTCTCTTCCTCGGTGGCCGTGCGGGCACGGACATCGTGGTGTTCGCCGCGCACCTGGATATGCGCGTCGGGATGCGCCGTCAGGTTCTTGTACCAGTTCGGGTGCTCCGGCGCCCCGCCCATGGAGGCCACCACGAGATGGTCGTCGCCGTCGCGGGCGAAGATGAGCGGCGTCGTGCGCGCCTCGCCCGTCTTGCGACCCGTCGTCGTCAGGAGGAGGGTGGTCGCACCGTTCCAGATGTACCCGACCTCGCCGTCCGTCTCCCGATAGCGGCGGACGTGCTCCTCGCCGAGGAGGGTGATGTCGGGTTGTTGGTAGGACGTGTCGCTCACGGCGTCGCTACCCGAAGAGCACGGGAATGGCCGATGCGCCCCGCTCGTAGAAGCCGACATAGCGCGGCGGGGGCTGGTCGGGATCGAGGCGCAGGTTGGGCAGCCGGTCGAGGAGCGCGCCGATGCCCACGAGCATCTCGGCCCTCGCCACGTGCATGCCGATGCAGATGTGCGGGCCGTTGCCGAACGAGAGGCTCGGCTTCATATCCCGGTACACGTCGTAGTCGTCGGGACGCTCCCAGCGGCCGGGGTCGCGGTTGGCGGCGCCCAGGCAGAGATGCACGACCGCGCCCTTGGGGATGGAGGTGCCGAAGAAGTCGACGTCCTGGGTCGCCCAGCGCGAGAACATCGGGTCCGTCGGCATCCAGCGGAGGGACTCCTCGATGGCCGGTCGCAACAGCTCGCGCTCCGCGG
Organism: Acidimicrobiales bacterium; assembly: GCA_036272355.1. GTDB lineage: Bacteria > Actinomycetota > Acidimicrobiia > Acidimicrobiales > RAAP-2 > Bog-473. The sequence continues at coordinate 4,876 of DATAYX010000267.1, read as the reverse complement.
TCACGGCACGCAGGACGTCGGGTCGCTCGAGCAGCGCGGCCAGAGTCGTGCCCATCTGTTTCCACGTGGTGCCCGACCCGGCGGCGAGCAGCAGCGCGGCGAAGGAGTAGATCTCGGGATCGCTCAGCCGCTGCGTGGCACCGTCCTCCCCCTTGATCTCGGCCTCGACCAGCACGCTGATCAGATCGTCCTGTGGCTCCTCCCGGCGGGAGGCGACGATCGGCTTGATCATCTCCACCAACTGGGCCGGCTGGTGGAGCGCCTCGCGTATGTCGAGTGCCCGCTCGACCGGAACGCCGAAACTGCCCGTGATGGTCAGCACCGGGATGGCGGCACAGAAGTCGACGTTGAGCTCGGCGCGCCCCGCCCCCTCGAAGTGGTCGATCAGGAGGTGCACGGTCTGCTCGATCCAGTTGCGAATCCACCATTGCGCTTTGGCGGGGACGAAGGACGGCTGCACCAGCGAGCGGTACCGGCGGTGCTGTGCCCCGTCCATCGACAGCATGGAGTTGAGGGGCGACACCTCGTCCGTGTCGATCTCCTGTGCCACAGGAGCCGAGGCGAACACCTTGGCGTCGCGGTATGCGCCGTCGCACGCCTCGTAGGAGAAGGCGGAGTAGTGCGGCAGCTCCGGGTGCGGCAGGCCGTGGAAGAACGCGGGACGGTCCAGTCCCGACAGCTCGTGCACGGTGCCCTCGAGGATCGGGCCCCGCTCGCGGAGCTCGCGCCAGATGGGGTAGGGGTCGTCCTCGAACCACCCGCCGTTGAGCTCGAAGAGGCCGCCCTGGAGGTCGAAGAGCTTCCGCATCCGCTCCAGGTCGAGCACGGGGGCCGACGTCACTTCGCCACGTACCCCCCGTCGACCGGCACGAGGATGCCGGTGATGTTCTGCGCCCGGTCCGAGACCAGGAACGCGGCGACCTCGGCGCAGTCCTCGGCGGTGATGGGGCGACCGAGCGGGTGGGACGACCCGACCTGCTTGCCGATGGCGTCGAGGTCCACCTGTGAGGTGTCCAGGCCCCCGGCTGACATGAAGTTCGTGAACGGCATCCCGGCCGGGCAGATGGCGTTGCAGCGGATGCCGAACGGCGCCCCCTCGACCGCCACCGCCCGCGTCAGCTGGTGCACCGCCCCCTTGCTGGCGCCGTAGACGGTGCCGCCCCAGCCGACCAGTCCGGCCACCGACCCGGTGTTGAGGATCACTCCCCCGTCGCCCTGCTTCTTGTACTGGACGACGGCGTGCTTGCTGCCGAAAAAGACGCCACCCACGTTGATGCGCATGAGACGTTCGAAGTCCTCGGTGGTGTGATCCTCGAGCTGTGACCCGAGCCGCGGGGTAGGGACGCCGACGTTGTTGAACATGATGTCGAGGCGACCGAAGCGCGCCACGGCGGCGGCGACCGTTGCGGCCACGTCCTCTTCCTTGGAGACGTCGCAGCGGTCGGCGGCGGCCGTCCCTCCGGCGGCCTCGACCTGCGTCACCGTGTCCTTGACCCGCTCGAGGTCGACGTCCACACAGAGGACGTCCGCCCCCTCCTCGGCGAAGCGCAGCGCCGAGGCGCGGCCGACGCCGGATCCTGCGCCCGTGACGATCGCCTTCTTGCCCTCGAGCAACATCGTGCTCATCCCTTCTTCGTGATGCGGGCGTCGCCCGCCGTGGTCCGATGCATGGTCCGGCTCAGGTGCCGAGGAGTGCCGGCGGCTCGGCGGCCGTGAAGCGGTACAGCCGCTCGGCGTTCCCACGCAGGAGCTTGTACTGGGTCTCGGCCGGCAGGTGGCCGATGACCTTCTTGACCGCGGTGATGCAATTCGGCCAGGTCGAATCGGAGTGCGGGTAGTCCGTCTCGCACATGATGTTGTTCTCGCCGATCTCGTCGATGCTGGCGATGCCGTGGTGGTCCTCGATGAAACAACCGAAGACATGGTCACGGAACAGCTCTCGCACGTTCAAGGTGTTCAGGTCGACGGCGTCGAGGTCCGATTTCCCGTGATCCATGAACTGCTGGCCCCGCATGACCCAGTAGCGCTGCTTGTCGAGCACCTGCTCCGCCCGCTCCAAGAAATAGGGCATCCAGCCGACCTCCCCCTCGGACAATGCGATCTTGAGGTTCGGGAAGCGCTGGAACATGCCGCTGAAGAGCCACGACAGCATGGCGCCCGAAGTGCGGATGGCGCCCCAGGCCAGGTTGGCCAGGAACGGCGAGTCCGGGGCGATCGACGGGACCTGTGACGACGAGCCGACGTGCATCGAGGCCACCATCCCGATCTCGTTCGCCGTTGCCATCACCGGATCCCAGTACCGGTCGACGTCGTGGATCGTCGGGAGCCCGAGTGGAGCGGGGTTCTCGGAGAAGGCGAAGGCGGTGACGCCCTTCGCCGCCATGCGTTCCATCTCCTTGGCCGCCAGCGAGGGGTCCCACATGGGGATCAGCATCAGTGGGATGTAGCGGCCCGGGGCGGCACCGCACCACTCCTCCACGATCCAGTCGTTGTAGTGCTGCAGGCATTCGAACCCGAATTCACGGTCGCTCGCGTCCATGAACAGCTGCCCGCAGAACCGGGTGATGGTGGGGAAGCACAACGAGGCGAGGATCCCTGCCCGGTCCATGTCCTCGAGCCGCGCCGTCGAGTCGTAGCACCCGGGGCGCATCTCCGAGTACGGCAGGGGTGCGGGACTGAACTCCTCCTTCGATTTCCCTGCGACAGCGCTCAAACCCGAGCTCGGGTATCGGTTGCCGTCGTAGACCCAGTAGTCCATCCCGTCCTGGTGCTCCATGTGAGGAGCACGGTCCCGGTCCTTGGCCGCCACGCGATCGACCCACAGGTTCGGTGGTTCGAGGATGTGGTCGTCGACGGAGATCAACCAATCGAGATTCAGTTCGGTAGTCGTCACGTTCCCTCCCTCTGCCGGCTCAGCGCGGCAGCTCGCCGATCGCCATGTGCTTCACTTCCTGGAAGGCCCGGATGCCGTCGGTCCCCCGCTCGCGGCCCAGGCCGCTCTCCTTGTAGCCCCCACCGGGGGCGTACGCGCTGAACACGGCGGTGTTGACGTTGACCGCACCGGTGCGCAGCCGGCGCGCCACCGCCGTCGCCGCGGCGACGTCCGCCCCGTACACCTGGGCGGAGAGGCCGTAGGGGCTGTCGTTCGCGATGCGCACGGCGTCGTCGAGGTCCTCGTAGCCGAGCACGGACAACACCGGCCCGAAGATCTCCTCGCGCGCCGCCGGGTTCTGGTTGTCGGGCACGTCGAGCACGGTGGGCTCGAAGTAGTACCCACGATCGAACGCGGCGGGCCGGCCGCCGCCGGCGGCGATCTTGCCGCCGTGCTCCTGGGCCAGCGCGACGTAGCGCTCGCAGCGCGCTCGCTGGGCCGCGCTGATGACCGGGCCCATCATCGCGGCGGGGTCGGTCGGGGGGCCCACGGCGATCGCGCCGTACGCTGCCGTCACCGTTTCGAGCACCTCGTCCTTCGACTCGCGGGGCACGAGCATCCGCGTCGCCGCCACGCAGGCCTGCCCTGCGGTCATGGCCACGACCTGCGCCGCGCCGATCGGCGCCCGCGCCAGCGCGTCGGGCAGGTAGATCTGCGCCGACTTCCCGCCGAGCTCGAGCGCGACCCGCTTCACGGTCGGCGCGGCCTGGGCCAGGATCTGCTTGCCCACCGCCGTGGACCCGGTGAACGACACCATGTCCACGCGGGGATCCGACGTGAGCAGCTCGGCGCCGGCCGAACCGGCCTCGACCACGATCGACAGCACGCCGGCAGGCAGGCCCGCCGTTTCCGCGGCGGCGCCGAGGGCCAGCGACGAGATCGGCGTCAGCGGGCTCGGCCGCACGATGACGGAGTTTCCCGCCATGAGCGCCGGGACGATCTTCTGCAGCGCCATGAGCAGCGCGGCGTTGTAGGGCGTGATCGCCGCGACAACGCCGACCGGCTCGTGCCGCCGGATGCTCAGCGCGACGCGGCCACGTGTGAGCTCGTCGAGCGGCACCGGGTTCGGCCCCTCGTGCTCCATGGACAGGTACAGCGCGATGGTGTTGCGCGCCTGGCCCACGCCCCCAGTGAGCTGGCTCATCTCCGCGAAGAATGCGGGCTGCCCCGCCTCCTGGACCATGGTCGCGACGAGCGGCTCGCGACGCTGCTCCAGGCAGTCGAGGAACGAGCGCAGGACCGCTGCCCGCTCCACCGCCGGCCGGTCCGCCCAGACGCGCTCGTCGAAAGTGCGCCGGGCGGCCGCGAGCGCGCGCTCGATCTCCAGCTGCGGCGTGACGGACACCTCCGCCACCTGGGTCTCGTCGGCCGGGTTCTCGACCGGAAGCCCCTCGTCGCCGTCGACCCAGCTCCCGGCGACGAAGGACCGACGTTCAGCGATGATCGCGCCTGGTCCGGCCATCAATGCCGCCTGAGGTAGAGCATGCTTCTACCAAATCAGAATATGAACTATCCGTCAACCCTGATCGGCGGCGGCCCCGGCCCGTCCCGCCGGGCCACCGGCAGGGAGCCGAGGAACGGCGCCTCGGTTACGAGCTTGCCGTGGCGGTCCCCGGGATGTCCGTGCCGCAGAGCGGCCCGGGCGCCGCCATCTTGAAGCCGGTGTGGGTCGCCTGGACGACCCAACTGCACGTCTTCGCCGGGTTGTGCCCGAAGTTCGTCGAGTAGTTGAAGCTGTTCGGCAGCAATCCGTTCGCGTCGTAGGACTTGATGCTGCGCAGGGCGTGGATCACGGACGCATGCGTCGGGTTCGATCCCGCGTTCTCGAGCCCCTTGATCATCAGGTCCGCACCGGCCCAGGCCTCGTACTGGCTGAAGCTGGGGAAGTCGGTCTTCTTGAAGTGCGCGTACTTCTCCATCGCCGCCTGCATCTGCTGGGTGCCC
>DATAYX010000266.1:0-3667 GCA_036272355.1 Acidimicrobiales bacterium | reverse complement strand
ACGGGCAGGATGGCGCCGCCGGGCAGGCCGAACATGACGTCGACCCCCTGCATCTCGAGGCTCTTGATGAGGGCCTGGGCCCCGGTCATCTTCATTGTCGTCCCCTTGCTCCTGTCCCTGTTTCTGTTCCTGCGGTCTGTGGTCTCTACGTGGGTGCTGCGGCGAAATTTGTCCGAGAATTGAAACGACCCCCCGGATCGGGAGGTCGAGAGGCGCGCGTTGCGATGTGAGGGCGCGCCTCTACGTTACGACTACCAGAATCGACTGGGGCCGGGTCGGGCGCGCGTGCATAACCCGCCCATTCTGCCACGCCTTTCCAGGGTGGACAACCCCTCCTTCCCCGATCGCCCTGGCCTCTGTCACAGGCACGAGGCAGACTCGCAGCACGGGCCCTCAGAGCCGCCGCGCCAGTGGCGACAGCCCGCGCCACACCCCGATCCCCGATAGGAGAGACCCATGGACCACCCGGTCGTGCACTTCGAAATCCTCGGCCCCGACGGGCCGGCGTTGCAGAACTACTACACGGAACTCTTCGGCTGGAAGATCGACTCGGACAACCCGCCGAACTACGGGATCGTGACGCCCATCGCCCCGGGCATCGGCGGCGGGGTCAGCGCCAGCCAAGACGGCACGTCCTTCCTGAGTTTCTACGTGGCCACTGACGACCTCCAGGCCAGCCTGGACAGGGCCGTTTCGCTGGGCGGCACGAAGGTGATGGACCCCACCGACATCCCCGGCGGCCCCTCGGTCGCCATGTTCACCGACCCCCAAGGCAACACGGTGGGCCTCGTCAAGGGTATGTAGTCAGGCGCCAAAAATCGAACATCCGTTTGCCCCTTCGGGACCGCGGAACGTCTCGGCGCAACGCGTGTGGAACAATGTCAGCCGGAGAGACTCGTAGGCGGAATGTCTACGACCGTCTTTGGGGGAAATCCATGAAGCTGGCCCCACCCGCTGAGACTGCAGCGAGTGACTTGGCCCACGGCGAAGGGCGGTTCGTGGCCGTGTGCGTACTGCAATCGGTGCCCGCATGACTCGCCGCTGGCGCCCGTCTTGGATCGCATTGGTCATCGGAGCGGTCATCGTCTTCCTCAGCGTTGGTGGTTATTTCTTCCTCCAGCACAGCGTCGACCAGCAGGAGACTGCGCTGCTCTCCAGCAACACCACCGACGCGGGGCAAACGGCTTCCTATGCGTTGGACAGCGTCATCTCCGGTCTCTCGGGCACCGCCGGTGTCGTGCAACTCACGAACGCATCACCGAGCCAATTCCTCGATTACGTGCACGCTTCGGGTTCATCGCAGGCGCTCGTTCAGAAGGAGGGCGATCGCTACGTCGTCGTAGCCTCCTCGATCTCAGCGTTCCAACCGGGCGAGGCTCTGACAGGGCCTGCCATTGCCACGATCCAACTCGCCTCGGGGAAGAGGGGTGTCAGCGGACCGGTCACCTCGAACGGCAAGGTCAGCGATGCCCGCTTCGCCCTGCAGGTTCCACCCGTTCCAAGCGGGCTCTACATCTACGAGCAGTTGAGGATCCCGACCCACCTCAATCTCGTCACGGTGATCGGTAAGGCATACAGCAACCTCAACGCGGCCCTATACGGACCCGGGCCGACCCGGCCCTCCAATCTGCTCCTCATTTCGACAAAGACGTACCCACTCGCCTCACCTACCGCGCAGACGACTGTGCGCATCGGCGGATCGGAATGGACGTTGGTTGCGAACGCGCGCACACCGTTCGTCTCGGGCCTCGCCGCGTCGGGGCCCTTGATCCTGCTCATCCTGGGCCTGTTCATCGCTCTTATGGTCGGCCTCACGGTCGAGACCGTCCAACGGCGCCATCTCTATGCCCAGGCCCTCGTGGATGAGCGCACCGCCGACCTGAACGAGTCACTCCACGAGCTCAGGACGACACAGGACGCGCTCGTCCAGCAAGAAAGGCTCTCGGCCGTCGGTGAAATGGCATCCGTCATCGGCCACGAGCTTCGGAACCCCTTGGCCGCCGTGACGAACGCCTTGTTCATCGTCCGGGGCGATCTCGGTGAAGACGTGTCACAGACCACCGAGAAGTACCTGTCGATGGCAGAGCGGGAGACCTCCAAGGCCGCCGTGTTGGCCGACGACCTGACCGCCTTCGTCCGGCCGCGCGAGTTGGTCGAGAGCGAGATCGACGTGCCGGACCTCGTCGACGAGGTCCTTTCTGCGACGCCGCAACCCGAAGATGTCCAGGTCGACGTCGAGGTCGCGCCGTGCTCGCTCGTCGGCGACCGTGGCCAGCTGGCGGAGGTGCTCACGAATCTGGTCACGAACGCGTACCAGGCCATGCCCGACGGTGGCACCGTCCGCCTCGGCGCATCCTGCTCCGACGGCCATGCCACGTTCACGGTCGAGGACACCGGGAGCGGAATCACGGACGCCGCCAAGCAACGGATCTTCGAACCATTCTTCACGACGAAGAACAGCGGGACCGGGCTCGGATTGGCGATCGTCCAGCGGCTCGTCGAGGCTCACGGGGGGCAGATCTCGCTCGAGAACGGATCGACCGGTGGCGTACGCGCCACCGTGGTGTTGCCGGTCAAGGAAATGGTCAAGGAAAAGGTCAAGGAAAAGGTCGCAGGGTGAACACCGTCCTCCTGGCCGACATCCTCGTCGTGGACGACGAGGAGCCCGTCCGCACCTCGGTTGCCGAAATCCTGCGTGCGGCCGGCTACAAGGTCGCAGAGGCCGTCGATGGTCAGGACGCACTCGATCTGTTGGAATCTGGGAGCGTGACGGTCCTGCTTCTCGACATCCGCATGCCTCGGCGGACAGGCATCGAGGTCCTCCAAGCCCTCGACTCACCCCCGAACGTGATCCTGATGTCCGCGTACCGCTTCGAGGGCGAAGACAAGAGAAGCGTCGGACACAAGGTCTTTTCCCACCTTATGAAGCCCGTTGCGCCCCGGCAGTTGCTCGACGAGGTCAGAGCCGCGATCGACCGCGAGGACGCATGACAGATCTCTACGCTGCACCCGACCACGCTGAGACCGTCCTGCTCGTCGACGACGACGAGGTGATGCGGGACACGTTGGTCGAGGTCCTCCGCATGGACGGGATCGAGACGGTCACCGCCGGAACGGTCGACGACGGGCGCAAGCTGGTCGCCATCCACACGCCGGCCGTGGTCGTCGTCGACTACCAATTGCCCGATGGGACCGGCATAGACCTCGCAAAGTACGTCAGGGCCCACGATCCGGAAATCCCGGTCCTTCTGCTGACGGGGTATGCAACGCTCGACACCGCGATCGCGGCGGTGGGTCAACTCGACGCCTACCTGATCAAGCCGGTGGCGCCGCAGCAGTTTCAAAAGAGCGTCGCCGACGCCCTGACGAGAAGGCGGCTGTTCAAGCAAAATCGGGACCTCGTCCACCGGCTGAAGCAGATCAACGCCTACCAGGCGATGTACGACCCGTTGACGGGTCTGCTCAACCGGGCCCTGCTCGACGACCGCCTGGAGCAGAGCTTGGCCCTCAGCCATCGCAGCGGACGCTCCGTGGCGCTGTACTTCCTCGATCTCGACCGGTTCAAGGTCGTCAATGACCTCTTCGGCCATCAGGTCGGCGACAGAGTGCTCCAGGAGGTCGCGAATCGCTTGAGCGCATCGTGTCGGAAGACCGACAGTGTGGCGCG
>DATAYX010000265.1:0-3738 GCA_036272355.1 Acidimicrobiales bacterium | reverse complement strand
TCGTTGGCCATCTCGCCCAGGTAACGGACGCGCCAGCCGTAGGCCTCGAAACGCTTGACGGGGTCGTCGTTGTAGGCGAGCTCGGTGGGCCCGTCGATGGTGATGTGGTTGTCGTCGTAGAAGGCGAGGAGGCGGCCGAGGCCGAGGTGCCCGGCGAGCGAGGCCGCCTCGTGGGAAATGCCCTCCATGATGCAGCCGTCACTCGCGATCACATAGGTGCGGTGGTCACAGACCTCTGAGCCGAAGGTGGTGCGCAGCCACCGCTCGGCCAGGGCCATCCCGACCGCGTTGGCGAATCCCTGCCCGAGCGGGCCGGTCGTGACCTCGATGCCGGGGGTGTGGTGCACCTCGGGGTGCCCAGGGGTGCGGCTGCCCCATTGGCGGAACTGGCGGATGTCGTCCAGCGAGAGGTCGTACCCGGTGAGGTGGAGCATCGAGTACTGGAGGATGCAGGCGTGGCCGCACGACAGGACGAAGCGGTCCCGGTCGGGCCACGCCGGATCGCGCGGGTCGTAGTTCATGATGCGGGTCCACAGGACGTGCGCCAATGGAGCCAGTGCCATTGCAGTGCCCGAGTGGCCCGAGTTCGCCTCCTCCGGGGCGTCCATCGCCAGGCCGCGGATCACGTTGATCCCCAGCTCCACCAGCGTGGGGTCCTGCACGACGGGAGATGAGGTGTGCAACGTCATGGTCAACCCTAACGTCCGTTCCCGGTTCGCCACTCCGGCGTTCGGCAGGCGTTCACGTACTATTCCCCGACCATGGCCTCTCGCATGCAGGTTCCGCCGAACAGCGATCTCACGCTCGGGATGACCTGCGTGGACAAGGCCACCCCGGGCCGTTGCGTCTGGCGCATGAAGGCCGACGAGCGCTTCGCCAACCCGGCCGGGATCATGCAAGGGGGCTTCATCGGTGCCTTCGCCGACTCGTCCATGGGCGCGGCGGCCGTCACCTACGCCGAGGGTCGGAAGGTGTTCTGTTCCAACGCGGAGATGAAGATCAGCTTCCTCGCCGCGGTGGGCGCCGGCTCCGAGCTCGAGTGCACCGCCGAGGTGGTCTCCGGTGGTCGCCGGGTCGCCTTCGTCGAGGCGAGCGTCGTGGCGCACCCGCCCGGCGACGGCGCCGAACGCCTCGTGGCCCGTGCCTCGTCGACCTACATCTTCAAGGAGCGGGAATGAGCGTCATCCGTGCGTCCACCCGAACACGCGCTCGGGGTTGTTGCACCGCGCCGGTCCAGGTACAAGGATTGTCCGCCACATGACTCCACCGTCTGACAACGGCAGCCACGGGCTGCGTCACGCGGGCGACGATGCGTTCCAGCTGACGGTCGACTACGTCAAGCAGGAGACCATCGAGCCCCTCAAGGGCCTGGGCCGATTCCTCGGCTTCGGGATCATCGGCTCGTTCGCTCTCGCCTTCGGCATCCTGTTACTCCTGCTCGGCGTGCTCCGCCTGCTGCAGACAGAAACCGGCACCACCTTGACGGGGCACTGGTCCTGGGTGCCGTACGCTGTCGTGATCTTGCTGGGCATAGCCGTGATCGGCGTCGCCCTCTGGCGGATTACCGCCGGTCCGGGGAAAGCCAAGTTGCCCGCAGTCGTCGCGAGGCGCCAAGCGATGGAGCACGAGTTACAGGAGGGAGCCAGCTGATGCCGGGAACGACCACCAGGGCCGGGAGCAACGGGCGGCTGATCACCCGCGAGGATCTCCAAGCGGCCTACGCGCAGGTCATGGGCGAGGGCGAGGCCACGGTACGCGCCGCTGCCCCGCGCGGCATTGCCGTTGGCGGCGCCATCGCTCTCGTGATCATCGCACTCGCTTTCCTCGCCGGGCGTCGCCGCGGCCGCGCGCGTTCGGCTGTCGTCGAGATCCGGCGGCTCTGAAGTGGATTTCCTCCTGCGGCGCTTTTTGCGCGCCGGAGTGCGTAGGGGCATCGGCGGCAACTGGTACTGGTTTTTCCTGGCCGGCGCGACCTGGTTCTTGCGTCGGGTCTTGAACGACCGGACCAGTGCAGTCTCGAGAGTCAACATCGCCCCCGGTGAGCAGGTGCTCATCACCGTGCGCGACCCGAAGGCAGCTCCCGCCGCCGTCGACGCCTGACGCGCATGCCCGGGCCCTTGGTGGCAGGGGAGCGCGTCCTCCTCGTCGATCCCAAGGACCGCCGCTATCTCATCACTCTGGTCGACGGCGCGATGTTTCACACCCACGCCGGCATCGTCGCCCACGACGATCTGATCGGCAGCTGCGAGGGACGCACGATCACCGGTTCCACGGGGCGCTCGTTCCTCGTCCTGCGCCCGACCCTCGGCGACGTGGTCCTCAAGATGCCCCGCGGCGCCCAGGTGATCTACCCCAAGGACCTGGGCGCCATCCTCATCGCCGCCGACATCGGTCCGGGCCAGCGCGTCCTCGAAGCGGGGGTCGGTTCGGGAGCGCTGTCCATGACGGCACTGCGGGCGGGCGCAACGGTCATCGGCTACGAGCTGCGCGAAGACTTCGCCGAGCGGGCCCGGGCCAACGTCGCCGCGACCTTGGGACCCGACGCGCCGTACACGGTGGAGATCCGCGACGTGACGCAGGGCATCGACGAACGTGACCTCGACCGGATCCTCCTCGACATGCCCGAACCCCACAAGGTGATCGCCGCGGCGGGCGAGGCGCTGCGGCCCGGCGGCATCCTCCTGGCCTATCTGCCCACCATCAATCAGACCGCCCTGTTGCGGCAGGCCCTCGCCGAGACGCACGCGCCGTTCGGGATGGCCGAGACCCAGGAGATCATGCGCCGCACGTGGCACGTCGAGGCCCGCTCGGTGCGACCCGACCACCGCATGGTCGGGCACACCGGCTTCCTGACCACGGCGCGACGGATCGAGGCCGGCCCGGCCGCTGGTTTCAAGACTGCGCTCGACGACGAAGCAGAACCGCCGGCGGAGGGGGAGTAGACCCCGGTCAAATGGATGCGGACCTCCAGGCGTATATCGACGACATCGCCCCGGAGTTCCGCCCGCTCTTCGACCGACTGCACGGCATCATGCTGCGAGCGCATCCCGATGCGGCGTTCGTCTACGCCTACAACATGCCGACGTACCGGATGGGAAAGCGGAGACTCCACCTGGCCGTGTGGCGCCACGGGATCTCGATCTACGGCTGGCGCCGGGACAACGACGGCGGGTTCTCGGAGCGCCATCCGGACCTCCTCAGCGGCAAGAGCACCCTGCGGATCCGGCCCGAGGACGCAGCAGGAATTCCGGATCGGGAGTTCGAGGGCCTCTTGGGAGGGGCCTTCGAACACTGATGCCTCAGGCTTTTTGCGTCCGTTGGCGCAGCGGTGAAGCAATCGACTGGCCAAGCTTTGCCCGGTCCGTCAAGTGCGGGGTCTGAGCCGGGAAGCGGAAACGGGCCCCGCCGCCGTCACGAGTCCGACGGAACGGCTCGGCCGTTGCCCCACGAAGGCCGAGTCGGCCGCGGGAGAGAAGAAGTTAGAGAGAAGAGAAGAGAAGAGAAGAGACGGGCGAGCGGGCGCTAGTCGCGCTCGATGAAGATGCACTCGCCGGGGCACTCCTCGGAGGCCTCGACGACTGCGTCCTCGAGGTCACTGGGAACCGCCGCCATGCCGGCCGAGCCGCCGGGTTCGTTCTTGATGGCGTCGCCTTCTTTCACATAGGCGAGGCCGTCGTCGAGAAGGGTGAAGACCGCAGGCGCGATCTCTTCGCACAGCCCGTCGCCTGTGCAGAGATC
>DATAYX010000264.1:0-1580 GCA_036272355.1 Acidimicrobiales bacterium | reverse complement strand
CCTCAGCGCTCCAGTTCGACCGGCAGGCGGCGGCGTTGGCGAAGCGGTACCCGGCGACCGGCGGTGGCGTCTTCGTGGCCAACCTCAGCGACCAGGCCGCCCAGGTCGAGCGCGCCATCCGTCCCGAGGCCTTCGCGCTCGGCCTCTTCGCCCTCGTCATCGCGCTCACGGGCGTCGTGCTCCTCGCGCAGGCGATGCTCCGCCAACTCCGGACGTCCCGGACGGACTTTGCCACCCTGCGCGCCCTCGGACTGACCGACCGCCAGCTGTGGTGCATGAACCTGATGCAGGTGGGAGCTGTTGCGGTTCTCGGTGCGGCCGTTGCGGTCGTGCTCGCGGTGTTGCTGTCCCCGACCATGCCGCTCGGCGCCGCCCGGGTCGCCGAGCCCAACCCCGGCATCAGTGTGGACGTCGTCGTGCTCGGCCTCGGATTCGTCGCCCTGGCCGTCGTGCTGACAGCGGTCCTCGCGTGGCCCTCGTGGCGGCTGAGCTCAGAGAGAAGCGCTGCGAGGGTTGCCACGACTCCACCGTCCCTGCGCAGGCCGCTCGCGTGGCTCTCGAGTGGCGCCCTGCCCCTCACGGCGTCTCTCGGGATCCGCGAGGCGCTGGACCCCGGCACCGTGCGGGGCGCGGTACCGGTGCGGAGCGCGCTCATCGGCACCGTCCTGTCGATCACCATGGTCGTCGGGACACTGACGTTCGGTGCCAATCTGACGCACCTGGTGACCACGCCCCAGTTGTACGGCCAGACGTGGCAGGCCGCCATCAACACGCAGTTCCAGCCGCTCCCGTCCTCCCTGATCCGCAGCTCAGTGACGCAACCCGGCGTCGTGGCGTGGTCGGCCGGTGACATCGGGACGGTCGACGTCATGAACTCCCACGTCCCCGCCATCGGGCTCTCGCGTGGAAGTGGCCCACTCGTCGGGCCGGCGCTCGTGACCGGAAGGCTGCCCACGCGTCCCGACGAGATCGCGCTGGGGGTCTCCGTGCTCCGCTCGAGCCACCGGCAGGTGGGCCAGTACCTCGAGGCGAGGATCAACGGCGCCGTGCGCAAGATGCACATCGTGGGGCAGGCGGTCTTCCCCGCCTTCGACCAGGGAAGCTTCACCGCGACCGACTTGGGCTTCGGTGCCGTCGTCGTGGCGGCCGACCTCCTGCAGCCCGGCCAAGCGGTCTCGGACTCGTCGGTCTTCGTCCTCGTCCGGTTCGCTCCGGGACCCGACCTGGCCCGAGACGTGCGCGGCTTCGGTAGGGCGACGGCGCACTACTGCTCGGGCGTGCAGCAGTCCAGCTGCTTCGTGACGCAGCAGGCCCCCTTCGACGTCGGCAACTACGCGCGGATCGAGAACGTGCCCGAGGTCCTCGCGCTGGTCCTCGCCGTCCTGGGTGTCGGTGTCCTCGCCCAACTCATGGTGGTGTGGGTCCAACGCCGCAGGCGTGACATCGCCGTCCTCAAGACGGTCGGGTTCTTGCGTCGTCAGGTCTTGTCGCTCGTGGCGTGGCAGGCAGGAACCTTCGCGGCGCTCTCGTTGTTGGGAGGGATCCCACTGGGAATCCTGGCCGGACGGGGCGCGTGGGCG
>DATAYX010000263.1:0-2377 GCA_036272355.1 Acidimicrobiales bacterium | reverse complement strand
CCTCGCCCACGGCACCGCGGAACAAAAGGCGCGGTTCCTGCCACGGATCCTCTCCGCCGAGGAAATGTGGTGCCAGCTCTTCAGCGAACCGGACGCCGGCAGCGACCTCGCCTCGCTCGCGACGCGCGCCGTCCCGGTCGACGGCGGCTACCGCGTGACCGGCCGCAAGGTCTGGACCTCCTACGCGCAGTTCGCCGACTGGGGCCTCTGCCTCACCCGCAGCGACCCTGACGCGCCGAAGCGCCAGCTCGGGATCACTGCGCTCATCGTGGACATGCACGCCGAGGGGGTGGGCGTGCACCCGCTCGTGCAGTCGACGGGCGAGGCCGAGTTCAACGAGGTCGAGCTCGACGACGTGTTCATCCCCTCCGAGCGCCGGGTCGGCCCGGAGGGCCAGGGCTGGACCGTTGCCGGTTCCACGCTCGCGCACGAACGCGGCATCAACCCCCGGCAGCTCGTGATCCACACCCAGCTCATCGAAGAATTGCTCCGTCTGGCCGAGGACAACGGAAGCTTCGACGACTGGCGGCTGCGGCAGGAATTGGCGCAGGCAGCCACCGAGGTGCGGCTCTTCCAGTTGCACAACTGGCGCTCGCTCACCCGCCTCTCGAAAGGGGAGGCACCCGGACCCGAAGGCAGTGCACTCAAGTTGTACTGGAGCGAGATGTCCAAACGTCTCCACCGCACCGCGCTGGACGTGCTCGGGGAGGCTTCGCCGCTGTGGGAAGGCGCACCCGGCAATCCGGCCGACGGTGCGTGGCAGCGCTCGTGGCTCTACTACCAGGCGTCGTCGATCTTCGCCGGCACGAACGAGATCCAGCGCACGCTCGTGGGCGAGCGCGTGCTCGGGCTGCCACGTGGCTGAACGAGGAGCTCCAGCCCCGCCGGCACGACGCGACAAGATGGCGGCAGGAGGATGACCCAGATGGCACAGAGTTTCGAACGGATCCGCTACGAGACCGACGGCGCCGTCGCGACGATCACCATGAACCGGCCCGATCAGGCGAACGCCCAGGACTCGACGATGATCGACGAGATCGACGCCGCTTTCGACCTGGCCGATGCCGACGACGCCGTGCGGGTCGTGATCCTGGCCGGAGCAGGCAAGCACTTCTCCTCGGGCCACGACCTCAAGGCGATCGTCGCCGACGACGGATCGGACCGGTGGGTGGCCATGCGGGAGACGCCCGAAGGGAAGTTCCACCACGAGAAGACGATGTACTTCGACCGCTGCCTGCGGATCCACGACTTCCGCAAGCCGACGATCGCCGCGGTGCAGGGCAGCTGCGTGGCGGCCGGGCTGATGCTCGCGGCGATGTGCGACCTCATCGTCGCCGCGGACGATGCCGTCTTCTCCAACCCGGTGCTCCGTCTCACGGGTGCCGGCGTGGAGCTGCTCGTCGAGCCGTGGGAGATCGGGATCCGCAAGGCGAAGGAGTTCCTCTTCACCGGAGACACGATCGACGCGCAAGAGGCGTGGCGACTCGGCCTGGTGAACCGCGTCGTGCCGCGGGCGGAGCTCGAGGCGAGGACGCGCGAGATGGCCGACCGGGTCGCGTTGGTGCCGCCCGTCACGGCGCAGACGGTGAAGGACACGATCAACCAGACGGCCAACCTCATGGGCAAGCGCGAGGCGCTCAAGTACCACTTCATGGCGCACCACTGGGTGCACAACACGGCAACGGCGCTCAATGCACTCTCGGCGCGCAAAGCGAAGGGCTCCATGAAGGATGTGATCGCGGAACGCGATCAGGGCCAGCCCCAGCCCGGCGCATGAGCGACGACAGGACCGGCCCGCTGCGCGGCATCCGGG
Source organism: Acidimicrobiales bacterium (assembly GCA_036272355.1). Classification (GTDB taxonomy): domain Bacteria; phylum Actinomycetota; class Acidimicrobiia; order Acidimicrobiales; family RAAP-2; genus Bog-473. Next base: position 564 of record DATAYX010000263.1, on the reverse strand, counting down.
TGATCGACGTCGGTACCCGGATCTCGGCGCCGTTCTGCGCGGGGTTGCTCGGCGAGCTCGGCGCCGACGTGATCAAGGTCGAGTTGCCCGGCCAGGGCGATTTCATGCGCACCATGGGCCCGTTCGTGCCCGTCGAGGACGGCCCGGACTATTCGTTGTCCTGGGCCGTCGAGGGACGTGGCCGGCGCGGCGTGACCTGCGACCTCCGCCACCCCGAGGGCAAGGAGCTGTTCAAGCGGCTGGTCGCCACCGCCGATGTCCTCTGCGAGAACTTCCGACCCGGCACCATGGAGCGCTGGGGGCTCGGCCCCGACGACGTGCGCGCGGACCTCGTCTACGTCCGCATCAGCGTGTTCGGGCAGAGCGGCCCCTATGCACCCCGGCCCGGGCTCGACCGCCTCGGCATTGCATACGGCGGCCTGCTGCACCTCACCGGCGAGCCCGACCGGCCGCCGGTGCGGCCGGGTGTGACGGTCTCGGACTACCTGACCGGGGTGTTCGCGGCGTTTGCGGCGGTGAGCGCGCTCTACGGCCGCGACACCGCCGGCGGCGGCGGTGAGGTGA
>DATAYX010000262.1:0-2940 GCA_036272355.1 Acidimicrobiales bacterium | reverse complement strand
TCGCTGACCTGGACCAGCAGCCGGTCCCCGGCGTCGTGGCCCAGGCCGTCGTTCACGGTCTTGAAGTCGTCGAGGTCGATGAACAGCACCGACGTCGGATCCCCGTCGGGACGCACGGCCGGGGCCGAGCTCTCGACCCGGCCCCGCAGCAGCCCCCGGTTCGCCAGGCCGGTGAGCGAGTCGTGCCAGGCACGGTGCCGCAACTCGTCCTGGAGGGCCTTGCGCTCGTCGACCACCCGGTGGTTGATCACGATGCCCTCGACCGTCGCCTCGTCGAGCAGGTTCGTGAACGTCGATTCGGCCCAGTGCCACGAGCCCGTCGAGTCGAGCAGCCGCATCTCGATCGTGTACGTGCGCGTCGGGTCCGCCATCACCGCGATCCACGCCGCCCCCGCCGCGGGCCGGTCGTCGGGGTGCACGAAGGCGCCGGCGCTCCGGCCGAACCGCTGCGGTGGTGCCCAGCCGAGAATCCGCTCGACCGCCGGTGAGTCGTAGTGCACGCAGCCGTTCGCATCGATCACCGTGATCATGTCGGTCGCCCGCTGGACGAGGGCCCGGAACCGTTGCTCGCCCGCGTGCTCGGCCTCGGCCTGCACCGCACCCCCGACCGAGCGCCGCACCATCATGAAGAGGTACGTCACGAGCTCGCCGATGATGATGAAGAAGACGCCGCGGCTCACCCAGTCACTCGCGTCCTGCGGGGTGCCCGTGGCCGTGCTCGCCGGGAGCAGTGGGCCCGCGACGAACGTCGCCAGCAGTCCGGCGACCAAGGCGCCCAGCGGGCCGAAGCGCAGGCCGGCCAGCAGGATCGGGATGAGGAACCACTCCGGCAGGACGTTCGTGCCGCCCCCCAGCCAATAGGCCGCGGCCCAGGAGACGGGGAAAAGCACGGCGATGATGGCGAGGGCCAGGCCGGCGGGCAGGTCGGCCAGGGTGAACCACGCCGTCAGCCGTACCGATTCGGCCACCGATTCGGCCGGCGTTCCCCCGTGTTCGTCCATCACGCTGGTAATTCGGCGGTCGGTCGCCGCCTGTTGAGCGAATTTTTTGCATATCGAAGCCCATTGGCAGGGACAACCCCTGTGCCGCCATCGACCCGGCCTGCGATGGCAGCCCCCAGCCGGACGACGGCCGAACCCCTGGGTGGCGACGCAGGGGACTGGGGGGTGGCCAACCCGGGCGCGTAAAGTCCCCCTGCACATGGCTAACAAGTGGTTCGAGACGGTCGCCGAGGCCCAGCGGCGGGCCAAGAAGCGCCTGCCCAAGTCGGTCTACGGCGCGCTGATCGCGGGCTCCGAACGCGGCATCACCGTGGAGGACAACGTCGCCGCCTACGGCGAGCTCGGCTTCGCACCCCACGTCGCCGGCCTCTCGGACAAGAAGGACCTCGCCACCACAGTCATGGGCCAGGACATCTCGTTCCCGGTCCTCATATCCCCGACGGGCGTGCAGGCCGTGCACCCCGACGGCGAGGTCGCGGTCGCACGAGCGTCCGCCGCCCGAGGCACCGCCATGGGCCTCAGCTCGTTCGCCTCCAAGCCCGTGGAAGACGTGGTCGCGGCCAACCCGCAGACCTTCTTCCAGATCTACTGGATCGGTTCACGCGACCAGATCCTCGCCCGCGCCCAGCGCGCCAAGGCAGCCGGCGCGGTCGGACTCATCGCGACGCTCGACTGGTCGTTCTCGCACGGACGCGACTGGGGCAGCCCGACGATCCCCGAAAAGATGAACCTGCGCACGATGCTCCAATTCGCCCCCGAGGCCCTGTCCCACCCCCGCTGGTTCTGGTCGTTCGCCAAGACGGGCAAGGCGCCCGACCTGACGACGCCGAACATGGTCGCAAAAGGCCAACAAGGCCCGACGTTCTTCGGCGCCTACGGCGAGTGGATGGGGACGCCGCCGCCGAGTTGGGAGGACGTCGCCTGGTTGCGCGAGCAGTGGGGTGGCCCCTTCATGCTCAAGGGCGTGACCCGGCTCGATGACGCCAAGCGCGCCGTCGACGCGGGCGTCACCGCCATCTCGGTCTCCAACCACGGCGGCAACAACCTCGACGGCACGCCGGCCACCATCCGCTCGCTGCCTGCCATCGCCGGCACGGTCGGCCACGACATCGAGGTGCTCCTCGACGGCGGCATCCGCCGCGGGAGCGACGTGGTCAAGGCCGTCGCGCTCGGCGCCCGCGCCGTCATGATCGGCCGCGCCTCCCTGTGGGGCCTCGCCGCCAACGGCCAGGCCGGCGTCGAGAACGTGCTCGACATCCTGCGCGGCGGCGTCGAGTCGGCGCTGCTCGGCCTGGGCCACTCGTCCATCCAACAGCTCGGGCCCGACGACCTCGTCGTGCCCGACGGCTTCACCCGCCACCTCGGAGCCTGAGGGCCTAGCGGCCCGCCTCGCCGGGCCACCGGACCCGGCGGCCGAGGAGACGCCCGATCAGCTCTCGAACGTCACGACGCCGCGGATGATCGTCCCCGCGCCTTGGTCCTCGTAGCCCTGCTGCACCTGGTCGAGCGTGTACTCCTGGGTGATGAGCTCGTCGATCTTCAGCTGACCGTTGGCGTAGAGGTTCAGCAGGTTCGGCACCTGGACGCGGGGGCTCTGCGAGCCGAAGACCGTGCCCATGACCGTCTGGTTGAACATGGCCAGGTTGAACAAGTTCAGCTGCACGTCCATCGCGCTGAACGGCGAGATGGCGACGGCGACGATGCGGGCGTCTTTCGAGCCGCACTGGGCGGCCTCGGCGATCATCTCGCCGCGCAGGACGCCGGGCGTGAGGATCACCACGTCGGCGTTGCGGCCCATCGTGAGCTCGGGGAGCAGGAACGGCACCTCGGCCAGCGAGGCAGCCGTGTGCGTCGCGCCGATCTCCTTGGCCCGCTCGAGCTTGTAGGGCACCGGGTCCACGGCGATGATGTGCCGCGCGCCGGCGATGCGCGCGCCCTG
>DATAYX010000261.1:0-3011 GCA_036272355.1 Acidimicrobiales bacterium | reverse complement strand
GTCCTTTACCTCGTAGCCCTCGCCTTCGAGGGCCAGGCGCATGGACGATCTGATGCGCTCATCGTCCTCGACGACCAGGATGCGACTGCTCACAGACCTCCACTCGGCACTCAGCTGATCCAGATCTGGGTTGGCCAGATCGACCCACCGATCATGCCAAAGGCGGGCTGGCCCTGTGGCGACGTGGGATTGTTGAAGTTCTGGACCTTGGGTTTGCCCATGACCGCCCAGATCGCCCGGTCCTGCCACAGGTACGGCAGGTCGATCGCCAGGCGCTTGTTGACCGTCTTGTAGGCGGCTTCGCGGGTGCTCTTGTCGGTGCCCTGGCGCCCGGCCAGAAGGGCGGTCTCGATGGTGGGGTCGGCGTTGCGGGCCATGTTGATGGACAGGGATCCCGAGCTGACCGTCGTGGTGCTCCAGAAGATGTAGTTGAGGTCGGGGTCCACCGCACCGAACTGGCGCCAGCCGAGGGCCTGGTACTTGCCGCCCAGGGCGTTGTTGATCGTCTCGTTCTGCTGGACGATGTTCGTGCTGACCTGGAAGCCGACGGCCTTCCATGCCTGCTGCAGGTACTGCGCGGCCCGCAGCGCCGCCGGCGAGTTGGTCGAGCCGTAGGTGAAGGAGATCGGCCCGCCGCTCTTCCTCGCCGCGGCCGACACCAGCTTCTTCGCGTTGGAGGGGTTGTACTTGGGGTAGTTGGTCTTCGAGTAGTACTGCGACCCCGGCACGAACAGGCCGGGGCTCACCGGCAGCACGTTGTCGTCGATGACGCGCGAGTACTGGGCGCGGTTGATCGCCTGGGCGGCCGCCAGCCGGACGCTCGGGTCGTTGAACGGCTTGGCCAGGCAGTTGAGCTGGACGCAGGTCATGTCCGGCTCGCCCGCCACGTGCGTGCTGTCGTCGATGTACGAGTAGCTCCGATTGCCGCGGAACTGCGTGATGATCTGCGGCGTGTCGGAGATCATGAGGTCGATCGTTCCGGACCTGAGCGCCTCGGCCCGCGCCGCCTCGTCGGGGATCGGCTTGAACGTGATCTGCGACAGGTAGGGCATGCCCTTGCGCCAGTAGTTCGGGTTCGCCGTCGCGGTGAAGTGGTCGTTCGGGTGCCACTCCTTGAACACGAAGGGCCCGGTGCCGACGGGGTGCGAGGTGCCGTTCGGGTTGGCCAGCATCGAGGGCGCCACGACGTAGGCGATCTGCCCGCCGATGCCGCCGGCCAGGTAGTAGGGGAACGGCACCCACGGCTGCTTGAAGGTGATCATGGCGGCGAGCGGCCCCGTCTGGGTGATCGACTGCAGCGTCGGGTTGATCACGATGCCCGTCAGGAGCGACTTGGACTGGGCCTGGAGGTTCGTCACCAGCGCGGCGCCGTCGCAGGCCGTGCCGTCGTGGAAGGTGACGTTGGGCCGCAGGGTGATGGTCCATGACGTGTACGACGAGTTCGGCACGACCGACTCGGCCAGGTACGGCGCCCAGTCACCGTTGGTGAGCACGATCGTCAAAGGGTCGAACACGGTGCGGGCGTACATCACGCCGACCTCGTCGAAGCGACCCTGGGTCGGGTCGAAGCCCTGCTCCTCGGCGTCGACGCCGAACACGAGCGACCCGCCCTTCTTCGGCTTGGCCTTGCTGACGCCGTTGCGGCCCGGGCCGTTGGAGGCGGCTCCTATGACGTCGTCCCATCCGATGGCGGACGCCCCGGCGAAGCCGGCTGCGGCGGCGGCGCTGCTGGCGAGCAGCGTGCGACGATCGAATTTCGAGGCCATCGGCCCTCCGTTCCAAGAACCAAACGGACCCCCCGGAAGGTTCGCCGTGACGTTAGTTCCCCGGCTTGCTCGGAGGGGGGCAGTACCGTGGACTCCGTGTCGGACGACTGGGACCTCGCGGGGTTCTCGGCGTGGCTGAGTGGCCGCGCGCCGGCCACGCGCAAGGCGTACACGGGCGACGTCGCGGCCTTCGCCGAGTGGATGGGGCGCAGCGACGTCGACGGTCCCGGGGTCGTCGACCGCCTGCACCTGCGCCGGTACCTCGCGTCGCTGGGCACGAGGAGGCTGGCCCGCGCCACCATCGCCCGCAAGGCGGCGGCGCTGCGGTGCTACTTCTCCTGGCAGTTCCGGCAGGGCCGCATCGGCGCCGACCCGGCCCGGTCCCTGCGGGCCCCGGGCGGCGGTGGGCGGCTGCCCCGCGTGCTCTCCCAGGCGGAGCTCTCGACGCTGCTCGACGAGCCGGCCGCCACGCCGCTCGACCGACGCGACCACGCGGTGCTCGAGCTGCTCTACGCCGCGGGGCTGCGCGTCTCGGAGCTCTGCGGGCTCGACCGCGACGACGTCGACCTGCGCGGCCGCACGGTCACGGTGCTCGGCAAGGGTTCCAAGCAGCGGCGCCTGCCGATCCACGAGTCGGCCGCGTCGGCGCTGCGCGACTGGCTCGAACACGGCCGCGCCGAGATGCCGGGGCCGCCCGAAGCGGTGTTCGTGAACCAGCGCGGCTCGCGCCTCGGTCCCCGCGACGTGCGACGGATCCTCGACCGCCGTGCCGCCTCGCCGACCCACCCCCATGCGCTGCGCCATACCTACGCCACCCACCTGCTCGACGGCGGCGCCGACCTGCGTGTCGTCCAGGAGTTGCTCGGCCACTCCAGCCTGGCGACGACCCAGGTGTACACGCACGTGAGCAAGGAACGGCTGCGCTCGGTGTACGAAGGGACCCACCCCAGGGCCTGAGGGCCGCCTGTGCGCCCAGCGGCTAGTGTGTCTAGGCCCACCACCGCGGTGGGCTGCAGCACCGACCATCATCACCTGGCGCTTTCCACGGTCGCCGCCCTCCGGGCGGCGCTGCGCCAGGGGAGCAACCGACTGGAGGAACCTCTCTATGGCCGTCGTTTCCATGCGACAGCTTCTGGAGGCCGGAGTCCACTTCGGCCACCAGACGCGGCGATGGAACCCGAAGATGAAGCGCTACATCCTGGGTGAGCGCAACGGGATCTATCTCATCGACCTGCGCAAGACGCT
>DATAYX010000260.1:0-2768 GCA_036272355.1 Acidimicrobiales bacterium | reverse complement strand
GCCGATGGAGGCCCGCCGCTCCGACGGGAGGCCGCCCCAGGGCGGTGGGCCGCCAGGCCGCCAATCGACCGGACGCGGGATCACCTGGGGCGGCACAGGCCTTGGCACAGCGCCAACTTAGGTGGCTCCGCCCGCGCGCAGGCCCGACCCCATGCCTGCCCCGGCCGCCGGAGGACGCCTCGTACTCCCTGGCAGGGTCACGTCCCCGCACGAGAACGGAAGAGCCCCGGCAGACTTGGGGCCGTGGACTTGAGGAACCGGGCTCTGACGACTGCCACTGCACCCCGAGGAGGCACCATGGCGCGATCCGAACGAGGGATCGGAAGGTGAGCGACCCCTCGATCCGACCGGACGTCCCGCCCAGCGGCACCGGATGCGTGGAATGCCTCGCGAACGACGGGTGGTGGTTGCATCTTCGCCGGTGCACCCAGTGCGGTCACATCGGCTGCTGCGACAACTCACCGAGACAACATGCGACGGCGCACGCCCGCGGCACCGATCACCCGGTGATCCGCAGCTTCGAGCCGGGCGAGGCCTGGTTCTTCGACTACCGCTCGAACGAGTTCCTGGAGGGCCCGCCACTCGCGCCGCCCGAGCACCATCCCCTCGACCAGCCCACGCCCGGGCCGGCCGGACGGGTGCCGGCCAACTGGGAGAGCCTGCTCAACTGAGTGCCCGGCGGTCCCGCGACCAGCCGAAAGGGGTGCGGCGCCCGACTCGCTACGCTCTCGGGCCGTGACGACACCGGAAGAATTGCAGGCGCAGGCGGACGCGTTCGGCTGGTACCACACGATCGACCTGGGCAACGGCGTCGTCACCAAGGGCATCAGCGTCCAGGAGACCTCGGCCGGCGTCATCCCCGAGGTGACCGGCCGCAGCGTGCTCGACATCGGGGCGTGGGACGGCAAGTTCTCGTTCGCCGCCGAGCAGGCCGGAGCGAGCCGGGTGGTCGCGCTCGACCACTACGCCTGGGGCGTCGACTTCGTGGCCCGGGGGGCGTACTGGGCCGAGTGCATCGCCAACGGCACACTGCCCGACCAGTCGAGGGACGAGACCGACTTCTGGCGGCCGGAGCTGCCGGGCCAGCGTGGCTTCAACTTCGCCCGGACGGCGTTGGACTCCAAGGTCGAGCCGGTGGTCGGCGACTTCCAGAAGATCGACCTCGACGAGCTCGGTGCGTTCGACGTGGTGCTGTATCTCGGGGTGCTGTACCACATGAAGGAGCCGCTCACCTGTCTCGAGCGTTTGCGCGCCGTGACCAAGGAGGTGGCGGTGATCGAGACGGAGGCGGTGCACATCCAGGGCTTCGATCGCGAAGTGCTGATGCAGTTCCACGCGGGCAGCGACCTGCGCGTCGACTTCGGCAACTGGTACGTGCCCACGATCGAGGCGTTGCACAACCTCTGCCGCGCCGCCGGGTTCGGCCAGGTGCGCACCGTGATCGGGCCCCCGGCGCCGCCGGCGGGTGCGGCCGGCGGCCCTTCGTTGCGCCAGAAGGTGGGGTCCCGGGTGGGCGGGCTTCCCATCCCTCCGGCATCCGCGCCGAGCGTGAACTACCGCGCCGTGGTGCACGCCTTCGCGTAGAGCAGCTGGGGACGCTCCCTCGCGAGGAGCGAGGTCGGGCCACCGCAGGTAACCGCGGCCATGCGCTGAACGAGCCGAGTTGCAACCGCTATTGCGACGCTGAAGAAGGCAGCAGCGCGAAGGAATTCCCCGTGCCAGGGAACGCCGGAGCAAACCTTGCCGGCGGGTGGGGTCTTCGTCGGGCAAACTGCCTGTATGGGAACGGTTGACTATGGAGCGGCGCTGGACGTTCTCCCGGACGCCGCTCCTTCGGAGATGCTCGACTTACTCCGTATCGCCGCCGAGCCGCTCGGGGCGCGGGACGTGCGGCTGTACCTCGCGGACTTTCAGGGGGTCAGTCTCCAATTGGCCACACACGTGGACGGTGTCGAGCCGAGCGAGTACACGCTGGACGTGGCGGGCTCGATGGCGGGGCGAACGTATCGGACAGGCGAGGCCGTGACCGTCGAGCGCGAGGACGGGACGTCCGTGTGGGTGCCGCTGCTCGAACGCGGCGAGCGGACCGGCGTGGTCGCCTTGACCGTTCCCGAAGCGACGGAAGAAGCGCTCGCAGAGTGCATTCGCTTCGGCCGTTTCGCCGGTCTGCTGGTACGGAGCTTCGCCCGCACCACCGATCTCTTTCATCTTCGCCGGCGACGGCAATCCATGACACTGGCCGCTGGTATGCAATGGGATCTCCTGCCACCCTTGACCATCAGAACCGCGCGAGCGCTCGCGTGTGGTCGCTTGGAACCCGCGTACGAGATCGCAGGGGACGCCTTCGACTACGTCATGAACGACACGCATCTGGACGCCGGCGTCTTCGACGGCATGGGTCACGGCGTGCACTCGACGCTCATGACCACCCTGGCCGTCGGTGCGTACCGCCATGCCCGAAGAGCGGGCGGGCCACTCCCGGACATATTCGCAGCCGTCGACCAAGCGATCGCCAGCCAGTACCACGGCGACGCTTTCGTCACTGCGGCCTTCGCGCGTCTTCGCCTGGCCGATGGCGTTTTGGAGTGGACGAGCGCCGGCCACCCTGCACCCTTGTTGGTGAGGGATCGACGCGTCGTCCGCCAGCTCGCGTACACCCCGTTGTTGCCCCTCGGGCTTGGAGGTGTCTGCTCGGAGGTTGCCGTCGAAGCACTCGAGCCGTTCGACTGCGTTCTCTTTTTCACCGACGGAGTGGTCGAGGGGCGTTC
>DATAYX010000259.1:0-6168 GCA_036272355.1 Acidimicrobiales bacterium | reverse complement strand
CCGGGGGCGACGCTGTTCACCGTGATGCCGCGTGAACCGAGCTCACGCGCCAGGGCACGGGTGAAGCCGTCGAGCGCGGCCTTGGTGGCGCCGTAGACCGTGAGGCCCCGGTAGCCCGAGAGGCCGACGATCGACGAGATGTTGACGATGGAGCCCGAGTGCTGGCGCAGCATGACGCGGCTGGCGGCGCGGGTGACGTAGACGGTCCCCTTCAGGTTGAGGTCGACGACCGTGTCGAGGTCGTCGTCGCTGAAGAGGGCGATGACGCCGTCGCGGGCGACGCCGGCGTTGTTCACCAGGACGTCGATGCGGCCCCAGCGTTTGGCCGCCTCCTTGACGTAGCGCTCCGCGTCCTCCCGCTTGGAGACGTCGGCGGCGGCGAAGTGGAAGCGCTCCTTCAGCTCGGGGTCGTCCTCCCAGGCCTTCACCTGGTCGGTCGACGAGCGCGAGCAGGTCTCGACGCAGTAGCCGGCCTCCAGGTAGGCCTCGACGAGGCCGGCGCCGAGGCCCTTGCTGCCGCCGGTGATCAATGCGACCCGCGGCGCTGCGTCAGCCTCCGCCATCAGTCCTCCATCCCCCGGATCGTCTTGCCGCCCTTGGTCTCGATGGCATCCACGAAGCTCACGCTACGGGGCTGCCAGGCCCGCGGCAGGTCCGCCACCGCCTCCTTGATCTGGGCCCGGATCGCCTCGATGTCGGCGCCGTCGGTGCCACCCACCGGCACGATCTCGGCGGCGACGATGGCACCGGTCAGCTTGTTCGGCCGCCCGAAGACGCGGGCAAGGGCCACCGAGTCGAGGCCCGTGATCCGGTCCTCGACGGGCAGGGGGTGCACCTTGACCCCGCCCACGTTGATCACCTCGGACTTGCGGCCCCGGAACATGACGCGATCGTCGACGATCTCGACGAGGTCACCGGTGCGGCGCCACTCGCCACCCTCCGCCTCGTCCGTGTCGGCGGCGCCGGATTGCGGCTCGCCGGCGTAGCCGAGCATGCCGGCTCCCGCCCGCACCCAGAGCTCGCCGTCGGAGACGCGCACGTTCGAAGCGGGGTTCGACGCACTCCAGAGCGAGTCGACCGCCAGGCCCGGCTTGCCGTCGCGCACCGACGTGATCGACCCGAACTCGGTGGATGCGTACACCTGCGAGACCTTGGCGCCTGGGAACGTGGCCCCGATCTCCTCCAGCAGGTCGCCGGGACTGGCCTCGCCGCCGAGCGTGATCTGCTCGAGCGGCGGCAACGTGACCTTGCGGCTGCGCGCCTCGGCGAGGAGAAAGCGCCAGAACGTCGGCGTCGCGCTCACGCAGGTGACGCCCTTCGTCAGCAGCGCGTCCAGGCCGTCTCTGGGTTGCCGCGGGAACGGCGCCACGAGGGTCGCCCGGCTCGCGGCCACGTGCAGCAGCACCTGGACGCCGGCGAACTGCTGCGGTCCGTACGCGAGGAGCCAGCGCTGCTCGGGCCTGGCCCGCACGTTCGAGACGGTCTTGCCGAGGATGCGCCAGTCGTGCCGCGCCGCCTTCGGCAGGCCGGTGGTGCCGGTCGTGCGGATCATGAGCGGCTGTTCCGTGTCCTCGCCGGCGCGCAACGCGTCGTCGGTTTCTCCTTCGACCAGCGACTCGGGGCGGATCAACTCGAAGGGGCCGCTGAGATCGTCGCGCCGGGTCACGACGAACTTGTGGTCGAGCATCGACGCGTGGTCGGCGAACTCGGTGGCGTCGGTGTCGGGCTGGTACTGGCAGGGCTCGGCGCCGGCCAGCGCGGCGCCGGCCAGCAGGCGCAGGACCCAGCCTGCGTCGGGCTCCACCACGGCGAAGCGGGTGATGCCGTGACGGCGCAGCGCCGTCGCGACCCTGCGGGCGTCCTCGAGGAGCTCGCCGTAGGTCGACGTGCCTTCCGAGGTGACGACGGCCTCCCGGTCGGGTGCCGAGGACGCCGCCGCTTCCAGCAGAAGGATCATCTAGGTCGAGACGGGCGAGTAGAAGGCGAGAACGTCCCCGACCTTCTCCGGCAGGTCGCCACCGGCCGAAAAGGGGTCCGATCCGAACTCGTCCTCGAGCATGGCCGAGAGCTCGGCCGCCTCGAGGGAGTCGAGCCCGATGCCCTCGCCCCACAGCTCCGTCTCGTCGTTCCACCCGTCGGCGCCCTTGTCGATGCGTTGCAAAAAGTCGCCGATGACGTTCCGCGCCTTTTCCTGGTCTGTGCCCACTGCGGTGTGTGTCCTTTCGCCTTCCGGTGTCCGTGCACGCGTGAGAGTCGCCCGGTTGCGCCGCCCGCCGTCGGCCTGTGCAACTCCTCCATCGACCAACGGAGCAGCGGGGTGAGGCTTGCGGGTCGCGGGCGATTCCGGGTGGGCTCCTCCATGGCCCACAACGCCGTGACCAGGGCGTCCCAGGGAGCGCCCCCGAGGTTCTTACGCTGGCGGTGACGATAGCCGGACTGCCACCACGCCTCCGGAGGCCTCCGGGGCCCTCGGGCCCCCCGGCTACTCTTTGCCCGTGTCCACCGAGCTGAAGACCGACGCGCAACGCCTCTACCTCGATTTGCTCAAGCGCTCCTTGACCGGCGCGCTGGACGAGGACAACGACTCGATCCTCGGTGGTGTGCGCACGGCGGGGTCGACCTCGCTCAAGCGGCGGGCCGCGAACGCGGCCGCCCAGCTGGCCGGCCGTTTCAAGGTCGAGATCGTCTACAAGAAGCCCTATGACCCCAAGCTCCGCGAGGAGGGGCGCGACTGGCCGGCGCGCGCCGAGTCGATGATCGGGCTCAAGCGCATGGAGAACATCGAGCACTGCGTCCAGAGCGTCCTCGACGACGACGTGCCGGGCGATCTGATCGAGGCGGGGGTCTGGCGCGGCGGTGCGTGCATCTTCATGAAGGCCAATCTGCTGGTCCGCGGCGACACGACGCGCACGGTGTGGGTGTCCGACTCGTTCCAGGGCCTGCCGCCGCCCGACGTCACCCGCTACCCGGCCGACACCGGCGACGACCTGCATACCCGGAGCGGGCTGAGTGTCGGCGCCGAAGTGGTGCGTCACAACTTCGAGCGGTACGGGCTGCTCGACGATCGGGTCAAGTTCCTCGTTGGCTGGTTCAAGGACACGTTGCCCGCCGCCCCCATCGACGAGCTCGCCGTCATGCGCCTCGACGGCGACATGTACGAGTCGACCTGGCAGGCCATCGAAGCGCTCTACCCGAAGCTCAGCCCCGGCGGTTACTGCATCGTCGACGACTTCGGCTCGCACCAGTCGCAGGCCGGCCGGGCCATCCTCGACTACCGCAAGAAGCACGGCATCGAAGAGGAGATCGTCGACATCGACGGCTTCGGCGCCTATTGGCGTCGCAAGGCCTAGGGCCAGAGGTCCGGGAGCCGAAGGGGTCGACGTGTTGGGGAAGCTCGTTGCGCTGGCGCTGTTCCTGCTGCCGGCCCAGCTCCGGGCCGAGATCGCGCGCAAGGTGCTCGGCTGGGACATCCACCCCGACGCGCACATCGGCCGCAGCATCATCATGGTGCAGCACGTGACGATGGGCCCGGAAAGCTCCATCGGCCCGTTCAACGTGATCAGAGGCTTGGACGAGCTGCGGCTCGGCACGGGCGCGTCCATCGGCACCCGCAACTGGATCCAGACGCATCCGATCGCGCGGCGGGTCCTCGAGGAGCAGGGACAATCGCACCAGCCCTCGCTGATCATGGGCGACTGGGCCAAGATCACGGTTGGCCACGAGATCGACGCCACCGATCTGGTCAAGATCGGCGAAGGAGCCGGGTTGGTGGGGTACCGGTGCCAGGTCCTCACCCACAGCCTCGACCTCGTCCGCAATCAGCAGGTGACCAACTCCGTCGAGATCGGTGACCACACCGGCGTCATGTCGGGGTGCATCCTCCTGTCCGGGACGCGGGTCCCCTCGCGGTGCATCGTCTCGGCCGGCTCGGTGGTCACCACCAAGCTGACCAAGGAGCAGACCTTCTATCGAGGGAACCCGGCCGAGGCGGTGCGCGAGCTCCCCGACCTCCGCGCCTTCCACCCGACGGAAGAGGAGCACCGCCGCTACATGATCTGAGCGCGGCGAAGAGGCGCCCCGGCGCCCTTCAGCGTGGGTTCGTCTTGGGCGCGGCCGCGGTCGCCGCCACCGAGGCGAGCGCCTCGGGCGGGATGCGCGTGGTGAGGTGCTCCTGGCGCTCCTTCGGCGGCTTCTCGAAGCCCCGCGCTTCGGGGTTCACCACGCCCGCCATGGGCTCGACCCAGCCCGGGTCCCGCTTCTCGGCGTAGTCGATGAAGGCGTCGACGTCGTTGGAGGAGAGATAGGGCGCAGCCAGGACGATCTCTTCCTCGGACCAGTCCCACCACCGGATCTCGAGCAGCGCCGCGATCTGGTCGGCGGAGAAGCGGTAGCGAATGAGCCGGGCCGGGTTCCCTCCGACGATCGCGTAGGCAGGAATGTCCTTGGTCACGACGGCGGCAATCCCGACGATCGCGCCGTCGCCGATGGTGACCCCGCTCAGCGCGACCGTCTGGTGGGTGGCATAGACGTCGGACCCGATGATCGTGTCCTTGCTCGGCGCGGGGAACCCGTCTTCACCCGCCGTCTCCAGGCCGAGGTTGACGGCCAGCGGGTAGGTGGTGATCCGGTCGGGCGGGTGGCCGCCGCCGAGGTAGCACATCGTCCCGACCGAGGAGTAGTTGCCGATCCGCAGGTTCGTATGGTCGAGGTTGTACATGTGGAACTTCGGCACGCCGTAGGTGCCGCGGCCCACCTGGGCCCGGCCCGTCTTCTTCGCCCACCTGAAGACGCCCAGGTCCCGCGGCTCGAAGCCCTCGGCGTGACGACGCTGGAGCACGTTTGCGCCCCACCGGTAGCCGAATTCCAACGTCTCTTTGAACGACACCGCCGCGCGACCTCTCCGATTGTCCGGTAGCCGCTTCCGGTGCGACCACCCCGCCCTCCGGCGGGGGAGACGTTACCGGGAGGGGCATCCCCCTGCCAATGACGTCCGTCCGGCGCCCCCGCGCGGCGCCACCGGCAGCGCCCCGTGCACGCGACGGGAGCGGCACGGGACGCGGCTCACCCCCAGATGCCCGACCCCGACGAGAAGCGGCTGTTCAGCTTGTTGCTCAATTTGGGAAACCGCTTACGCACCTGCTCGTAGCCTTCGGGGAGCACGATGCGCATGCACTTGGCCGTCTCGCCCACGAGTCCCCGTGCGATCGGGCGCCAGGCCCGGCGGCGCCACCGTTCGTAGGCCGCCGCGTCGGCGGGCTCGAACGGCGACGGGAGCGGGCGCTCCGCCGACTGGGCCTCCCGCAGGTAGGCGCGCCGCAGTTGCCGGGACAGCCGGCGCCCCTTGGTGTCGGTCCAGTACGGGTACGGCGGGGACGGCGGAAGGCTTTGTTCGTAGCCGATGAGGACCTCCGCGTACTCCTTGCACAGCTGGAGCAGGACGTCGTCGTCCACGTCGCGGTCGAGCGTGTGGCGGAAGCGCGTCGACAGGTTCCGGGGCGAGCTCGAGTCGAAGGCGTGGAAGTGGAAGAGGCGGAGCCGGTCGCCGGTGGACGCGATGTAGTACCCGTCGGCGTCCTGGGCGATCGGCCGCTCGACGAGGTTCCCCAGGCCGACGTTGTAGCCGGCGTGGCGCAAGGACCCCGCTTGGAAGAGGGTGGCGCCGATGTCCATCCACTTCTGGTCGACGAAGAGACCGGCCAACGGGTCATAGAGGCATTCGTCGCGGAGATGGCCCCACCACCAGTCGAGCATGTCGAATGAGCGCCGATCGAACCCGCCGAAGCCGAGGTTGTTCACACCGCACAGCAACATGTGCCCGTCGGAGAGGTCGGCGTCGCGAGGCGGCGGCCGCAGGAAGTGCGGCGTGAGGAGGACGCCACCGGTCGATGCGTCGAGTGCAGGCGACAACTCGACCATCGGCGACACGACGAACGTGTCGGGGTCCAGGTAGAAGACCTGGTCGGCGTCCTCGAGCAGCCGGCGGAACAGCAAGGGCTTGATCGCCGTCGCGAATTCGACGAGGTCGTAGGTCGTCGCCATCTCGAGGACGGTGCGCCGGGGGAGTCCGAGGACGGCCGTGCTCAGGCATTCGACCCCGTCGAGCGTCGGCAGCCCTTGGTCATCGGCGTGGTCGATGAAGACGATCTTGAGGGTGGCCCCGTCCTCGTG
>DATAYX010000258.1:0-2378 GCA_036272355.1 Acidimicrobiales bacterium | reverse complement strand
ATCTTCGTCATCTTCTTCGAGTCGATCGAGAAGCACTCGACCGTCGGCTTCTTGAAGCACATCAACCTCGGGCAGTACTACCTGCCGGCGTTCATGGCCTACGGGGTGATGGCGGCGTGCTTCAACGTGATGGCGATCACGCTCGTGAACCGGCGCGAGGTGGGGCTGTTGAAGCGGCTGCGGCTGAGCCCGCTCCCGACGTGGATGCTGTTGGCGGCGATGTTCCTGAACTGGATGATCATCGCGGCGATCCAGATCGTGCTCGTGCTCGTCGTGGGGCTGTTCTACGGGGTCCACGGGCCGCACGACGTCGGGATGTTCATCCTCGTGGTGCTCGTGGGGATGTTGACGTTCACGGCCCTGGGGGTGGGGGTGTCCGTGCTGGTGCCGAACGCGGACTCGGCCGGACCGATCGTGAGCCTGGTCTTCTTCATCGTGATCGCGTTCTCGGGGCTCTACTTCCCCGTGCAGCCGGGGTCGGCGGTCGCCACGGTCACCGACATCTTCCCGATCCGACATCTGATCCTGGCGATGGTCGACACGTTCAATGGCATCCCGGGAACCTCGGTCTGGAACGACATCTTGGTGATGCTCGTCTGGGGTGCGGCCGGCGTGTGGGTGGGCCTGCGCCGCTGGGACTGGTCGCCCAAGCGGGGCTGAAAGGCAGGAGCGATGCTCGTCGTCGACGCCGCCAACGTGATCGGTTCGCGTCCCACCGGTTGGTGGAAGGACCGCGCCGGGGCCGCCCGCTCGTTCGTCGCCGATCTGCGTGCCGGCGTGGCCGCGGGCAGGCTGAGCGCGCCTGTCGTCGTCGTTCTGGAGGGGAAGGCGCGCGCGGGCGCTCAGAGCGGCGAGGCCGAGGGGGTGAGGGTGGTGCACGCGGCGGGCAGCGGGGACGACGCGCTCGTCGACGTCGTGCGGGATGCCCCCGACGGCGAGGCGGTCGTGCTGGTCAGCGCGGATCGCGAGCTCCGGCGACGGGCCGAGGCCCTGGGCGCGGAGGTGGTCGGGCCGACGTGGCTGCTGGAGCGCCTGGCCTGACCGCAGGCCCGCGGCGGCTCAGTGCGAGCGGGCCAAGGAGATGAACGCCTCGACCTTGGCGATGTCCTTCCGCCGGCGATCCGACTCGAGGCTCGTGCGCGTCTCGGAGTCGACCCCGAACGGCTTCACGGTGGCGATGGCGTCGCGCACGTTCTCCGGTCCGAGGCCGCCCGCCAGCACCACGGTGGTGTCGATGGTGTTCACGATGTCGGCGCTGATGCTCCAGTCGTGGGTGTTCCCGGTCGCGCCGACGACGCCGGTGTCGGGATGCTTCGTATCGAGGAGCAGAGAGTCGCCGACGTCGGACAGTCGCCTGGCGAGCTCGATCGCACCGGGCCCGTCCACGGGAACGGTCAGCAGGAGTTGGGCCGGTTCGACCTTGGCCCGGATCCGTTGCAGGGTGGCGTCGTCGATCGCATGGGCCCGGGCGAGATGCACGATGTCGGGCCCGACCGTCTGCACCGTGGCGAGGATCCGGTCGGGATCCGTCGAGAGGGACAAGGCCGCCACGCGCACGTGCGTGAGCTCCTTGACGATGGCGCGGGCCGTCTCCACGTCGACGGCGTCCCAGGTGGGCACGCCCTCGTCGAGCACGACCCCGACCGAGTCGGGCCCCAGGCGGTCGACGGCGGCGGCATCCTCGGTCGTCGTGACCCCGTAGATCTGCACGAACACGGAATGGATCATCGCACTCCGGCGTGACGACGGTTCGGGGGCTGCGTCGATAGCCTCTCGCCCATGACCGGCCTGAGCGTGCACGACTACGGAGCGGACATCTTCACCGAGGCGGAGGGGGACGACGACACGCTGGCCAACCTCGGCCCGCTGGCGCCTCTCGCCGGGGTCTGGAGCAGCGTCGACGGCGCCGACGCGCACCCCGTGGGACCGGGTTCGGACATCACCGGACCCGTCGAGAGCGGGAACGAGCACAACCAATTCGTCGAGCGCTACGAGCTGCAACCGATCGACGCGCAGACCAACGGCCCGCAACTGTTCTACGGCCTGCGGTACCACACGCACATCGTCAAGCCGGGCGAGGTCGAGACGTTCCACGACCAAGTGGGTTACTGGTTGTGGGAGCCCGCGGCGAAGAGGATCCTCCACACGCTGGCTCTACCTCGCGGGCAGGTGTTGCTGGCCGCCGGCACCGCCGACGCCGACGCCACCGAGTTCGAGGTCGCGGCGACGATGGGTGCGGAGGACTACGGCATCCTGTCGAACCCGTTCCTCAATTCGGCGTTCCGGACGCTTCGATTCCAGATGCGCGTCACGGTGAACAAGGACGGCACGTGGTCCTACGAAGAGCACACGCAGCTGCAGATGCCGGACCGGGAAGG